>DXCG01000105.1 GCA_019116145.1 Candidatus Phocaeicola gallistercoris | reverse complement strand
CTTACGAAAACATCATGATGGTGGAAGGTGAAATGAAAGAAGTCAGCGAACAAGATTTGTTAGGAGCATTGAAAGCTGCACACGAAGCTATCAAAGTTCACTGCAAAGCACAAATGGAATTGATGGAAGAGGTCGGTTCTACTGTAAAACGCGAATATTGCCACGAAGAAAACGATGAAGACTTGCGCAAGGCAGTTCACGAGGCTTGCTACGACAAGGCATACGCTATTGCTCAATCGGGCAACAAAAACAAACATGAACGCGAAGATGCATTTACAGCTATCTGCGATGAATTCAAAGCACAATTCACCGAAGAAGAATTAGAAGAAAAAGGCCAGATGATAGACCGTTATTATCACGATGTAGAAAAAGAAGCTATGCGCCGTTGCATCCTTGATGAAGGCAAACGTCTGGACGGGCGTAAGACGAATGAAATCCGTCCTATCTGGTGCGAAGTCAGCCCGCTTCCTTATCCACACGGTTCGGCAATCTTCACCCGCGGTGAAACGCAATCGCTCAGTACCGTTACTTTAGGAACAAAGAACGATGAAAAAATTGTCGATGATGTGCTCGACCAACACAAAGAGCGTTTCTTACTACACTATAACTTCCCTCCGTTCTCTACAGGTGAAGCAAAAGCACAACGCGGTGTAGGTCGCCGTGAAATTGGTCATGGTCACTTGGCATGGCGTGCCTTGAAAGGACAAATTCCAGAAAATTATCCTTATTGTGTACGTGTAATGTCCGATATCCTTGAATCGAACGGTTCTTCTTCTATGGCTACGGTTTGCGCCGGAACACTTGCTTTAATGGATGCAGGTGTACCTATTAAAAATCCGGTATCAGGTATAGCAATGGGATTGATCAAAAATGCCGGAGAAGAAAAATATGCAGTCTTATCGGATATTTTAGGTGATGAAGACCATTTAGGTGATATGGATTTCAAAGTTACCGGGACAAAAAATGGTATCACTGCTACACAGATGGATATCAAATGTGACGGATTGACTTACGACATTCTGGAAAAAGCATTGCTGCAGGCAAAAGAAGGACGCGAATACATTTTAAGCAAACTGACAGATTGTATCGCTGAGCCTCGTCCGGAATTGAAGCCCAACGCACCGCGCATCGAAACTATTACTATTCCGAAAGAATTTATTGGAGCTGTAATCGGTCCGGGCGGGAAAATAATCCAAGGCATGCAAGAAGAAACAGGGGCGACCATTACTATTGAAGAAATAGATGGCGTAGGACAAATCGAAATTGCAGGAAATAATAAAGAGAGCATCGATAATGCCATGCGCATGATTAAAAACATCGTAGCAATCCCTGAAATTGGCGAAGTTTATACCGGAAAAGTAAAATCAATCATGCCTTATGGCGCATTTGTCGAATTCCTTCCGGGGAAAGATGGATTGCTACATATCTCAGAAATAGACTGGAAACGATTTGAAACAATTGAAGAAACCGGCTTAAAAGAAGGAGATGAAATTCAAGTCAAATTATTGGATATCGACCCGAAAACCGGCAAATTTAAATTGTCGCACAAAGTTTTACTTCCCAAACCAGAGGGCATGAACGAAGAAAAGCCTAACCATTCAAAGCATGAACACAAAGTTCAAAAGCGCAAAGAATAATCATAAAATGGATATTTTGCAACAGAGATATCTTAAAAGCTAAAAAGAAACTTCCCCGCAAATTGCGGGGAAGTTTCTTTTTTACCACAGCACATAAAAATATAAGCACATAGAAAATAAAAAGGGCTGTTCCAAAAACAGCCCTTTCATCATAATATTTAAACTCAATTATTTCTGAATGCCCAACAATTCTACTTGGAATATTAATGTAGAGAAAGGCTTGATGGCACTTGTTCCCATTGCACCATAACCTAATTCTTGAGGTATATAGATTTCCCATTTAGAACCCACCGGCATCATTGTCAAGGCTTCTCTCCATCCTTGAATTACATTATAAGGAGAGAAAGTTGAAGATTTTTTACGATCGTAAGAACTATCGAATTTAGTTCCATCTATCATTTTACCTTCATAATGAACTTCTACCTTCACAGAATCAGTCGGGATTTCACCATGCCCCTCAGTAAGAATCTTATATTGCAATCCACTCGGAGTTACTTTTACACCTTCTTTTGTTTTATTGTCTTCCAAGAAATCTTCATTCTGCTTTTTGTATTCGCTATAAAGATTTGCAATAGATCTTTCCTTAACTTCTTTTCCTTTTACACGTGAATACACATTCGCAGAATCGGGAGTAATAAAACTCTTGTTCTTAGCACCATCAAGGAATCCGGCTAAATAGTTCTCTTTATTCAAACTCATTGTTGAATCACCAGTAAAGATAGACTCATTTATGTTTTCGAACATATCACTGGCAACTTGTTGTCCAATACTAAGACCTGAAACGTATGCCTTTTCCTTTGCTGAAATTTGCTTCATTCCTTCTTCAATACCCTTGAAGAATTCATCCAGATGAGTTGAATCAACTCCTAAACGAAGCATGGCATAATTAGACAAACCTTGCGTATTACTTACTCCTAACATATACGACAATGTGTCAACGTCGGTCTTAAAGTTTGATTTTGGAGTTTGTGAACATGATGCCAAACCGATTGCAGCTACAAGCATCGTAAAAAAAACACTTTTTTTCATTCGCTTTATAATTTATTGATTTATTGTTTTGGTATTTATAATACTTCTATTAATTCAACTTCAAAGATTAATGTACTATGAGGCGGTATCATTTCTCCTGCCCCTTGCGCACCATACGCAAGTTCTGAAGGAATATAAAGTTTCCATTTAGCTCCCTCCGACATTAATTGCAAGGCTTCTACCCATCCTTTTATTACTTGATTTACACCAAAAACAGCCGGTTCTCCACGTTTAATGGAACTATCGAATAAAGTTCCATCAATCAATGTTCCCTCGTAATGACAACGCACACGGTCGGTCTCCTTAGGTTTTTTACCATTCCCTTCTTTAATAACTTCATATTGCAAACCGCTTGGAAGTGTAATAATATTAGGATTTTTCTTGTTTTCTTCTAAGAATGCTTTTCCTTTCGCTGTATTCTCTGCATTGATTTTTGCTTCTAATTCCGCAAAATATGCATTAACAATGTCTCGTGCCTCTGTATGAGAAATAGCAGTCTTATTATTGTCTAAGACATCTTTAATAGCCTGTGCGAAATCATCTACATTGATATTTTTAGCTCCCATGCTTGCTAAGTTCTGTCCGATGCCCAAGCCAATTGCATAACTGAATTTGTCCATTTTATTTCTTTAGTCTTGAATTTTAATAAAAAGGTTGAAGTCATATCATGTAGATTATAACCCCAACCTTTGTTAAACCATAAATCTACGTGTCGCAAAAGTACACGTTTTATTCGAATAAATTGATATTTAGTCTTTAAAAATTCTTATATATTTACTTTCTCTATTTATTTATATTAAAAAAATAAATCTTTTACAATTGGTTAATATTATAATCTAACCATTCGAGACGTTGTACGATAAAATTATATAAGAAATTGATTTCATCGTTATAATCCCCACGATCTTCATAGTTCGGCCACATAACCTGATGGATGTACCATCCGGCACCTCCTTCCCATTTCGCTCCGTAGTTACGTTCTGCAGCTTTTTCAAGCCGCTTTCCTTCATCAAGGACAAACTGAGGAAGTTGTGCCAATTGAGGATATAAAGCATTCCATTGTTTTTTTACTTCATTTATAAAAACAGGGTCTTTGAACAATTGGTCGAACCATGGTGAACAGGTTCGGATATACCATCCGGTAGGTCCATCAGAATCTGCTCCTTGTTCGGTAGTAATATGTTTGGCATTTCCAAATGCAATATCAAAATCCCATACCATTGGCATTTCTATAATCCCGCTTTTCAGAACAGCCATATAACAACTTCCCCTCATGTTTCCATCGCAATTTTTAGACAATTCTTGTACAATATAATATTGAACAAACGATCTTATATCGATATATTGATAATAACCATTTTCCGGGTCTGTAAAATGATCAGAGTATAAAGTCGCTTCGGCGGTATTAAATATATTTTTTATGTATTCGACTTGTTCTGTAGTTAATTCATCCGGATCCTTAAACATTATGGGAAGTTGTTTAATATCGGTCTTAAAACGTTCCCCTTCATCATAATGGAAATCAAGCTCCATAAGGAAATCACCATCGGTCGTCTTATCTGCTAAATCAAGATCGAGCCTTTCTTCAGAAACTTTCACGTGTTCCGTTAAGGCATACACTCCTTGATATTCATCATTCAAATACAAATCGACACTGATAGATTGAGGCGTCCATCGCATATCAACAATTTCTGAAATTTTTAGTGCGACAATATTTCTTAAGAATGTCTTATCTGAATAATTTGCCAATAAAGCCCATTCCTTATCTGTGCTGACACCCAACAAATTTGCTTTTTTATCTAATTTGAATTTATATGGTTTCTTAGGCATATCCCATGTAGAGTTTCCCCTTCCTCGTATTCCGCCAGTTCCTTCAAAAGGCGTACCATCTGTATACCATTTGCCCGGGTCTTCTACTCTGACAGTCATATTCACATAATTTTCCTTATCCAGAATAGGAGCTTCATTTTCTGTATTAATATATATTTTAGGAAGAGCTATAACTCTGAAACTTGCCGTATAATTAACAGTTGTCCCATCTGATTTAGTTAATGTATAAGTCAAAGGATTAGTAAAATCATTTGCCGTAACACCACTTACCTGTTCGACATTATCAACTGTCAACGATTTCCCCCGGTAGCCAATTGTTGCAACCAACTTTGTCGGCAATGTTTCTTCCGGCAAAAGAGTACTGATAGTATTGCCATTTATTTCAGCAACCACATCTTCTGTAAGCATGCTATTATTTGCAGCTTCGAAGACAAATGAAAATATCTCTTCTTCCCCTGCACGGTTAAACAATATATTATTCCCGTTATTCAGGTAAATAGTAACCGTATTTATATCGTAAACAATGCATATAATAATAAGGTCTGTGTCTCCTGTCACAATAGGAATATCTGTATTATCTCCATTTATGAACCACGATTTAGGTCCTTTGGCTATTGTCGGGGTACCATCTATTTCACTATCAATAATAATATATTCCTCATTGGGTACATTGATAATGCTATGATCATCAAAAGTGAACGCCGTATTAAAGCCCTTATTTTGTATATCTTCAACAAGTAGTGTTTGAGAATATGCATCTTGGAATTGTTCCAATACCGATGGTCCAGACGGAGTTGGCGTTATGGGCTGTGTAGCGACAGGTGCCTCATCATCTGAGCAGGCAGAAAATGCCAATATCGATAGATAAAGGACATACATCATTAAATTTTTCATGGAAATAAGAAAATGTGTTTTCATAAAAATGTGTTTAATAGTTAAAACTGATGCTATTGCTTTAAAAAGATAATAAATGCAAAGGTAGTACTTTTTCAATATAATAAATGATGAAATAGTTAAAAAAGCATACAGTTGAAGGGATATTACTTCTTTTCTCCGAGTTGAATACTTATTTTTGCCAGTAATAAATGAATAAAAAGATGAAGAAGTTGGTAATATTAACAGGAGCAGGAATGAGTGCAGAAAGTGGCATCAGCACATTCCGCGATTCCGGTGGGTTATGGGAACGTTACCCGGTAGAACAAGTAGCCACGCCAGAAGGATATGCCGCAAATCCCAAACTGGTTATCGATTTTTATAATACCCGGCGTAAAGAGTTGCTTCATGTCCATCCCAATGAAGGACATAAGCTGATAGCATCGTTAGAAGATTTTTTTGATGTTACAGTGATAACCCAAAATGTAGACAATCTGCATGAACGTGCCGGAAATAAAAAAGTAATCCATTTACATGGCGAACTGACGAAAGTCACCTCCAGTTTACAGCCTAACAACCCGGCTTATATCAAAACATTATCTCCCGATGAATATGAAGTAAAAATGGGCGATGTTGCCCCCGACGGGTCTCAACTTCGACCGTTTATCGTATGGTTCGGAGAACCTGTCCCGATGATTGAACAGGCGATCTGCCATGCAGAACAAGCAGATATATTTGTCATCATAGGAACATCGCTCAATGTCTATCCAGCAGCAGGCTTGCTGAATTATGTGCCCGATTCAGTTCCTGTATATCTGATTGACCCAAAAGAAGTTACAATTCATTCCACCCGCCACGTACATGTGATTCGTGAAAAGGCATCAAATGGTATGAAAGAATTAAAAAATATCCTGCTAAACAATAATTAAATGAACAAATCTTGTTTATCTTTGTTTAGTAATAAACGTAAAATCTAACTTCATTAAAAAAGAAAGAATTATGAAAAAGTATGTTTGTACTGTATGTGATTGGGTTTACGACCCGGCTGTAGGTGATCCGGATGCAGGAATTGCCCCGGGAGTTGCTTTTGAAGACCTTCCGGACGACTGGGTTTGCCCGGTGTGCGGCGTAGGGAAAGAAGATTTCACACCTGTTGAAGAATAAAAAAAAGAGGGCTGCCAAATATTAGGACAGCCCTTTTTTATAATATTCTATCTAGTACTAAAATAGCGTTACACACTAAATATGTAACGCTATTTCCTTTATGTTTGCCTTTTTCCAAAAGAAAGCAAAGCATCAGCCTCTACTGCATTGCTACATACGATTTTGCTTTCAATTTTATTTCACAAACTTTGCTTTCTTCATATACTTGATACTTTCTTCAGCAGCCTTGAACATTTCTTCCGAAATTTGCTCTTGTGTATATTTACTGCCATCGGGATTAGTCTTGTCGCGCAAACTTTGAGGAACTTCTATTTCTACTACATAATTTTTCATCTTATTCTTATAGAACTGATTGAATATGCCTTCAAAATCGATTGTCCCGCTCTCACCAATCACAAAATCGTCTTTTATATGCAATAATTCTATGCGATTGGGGTATTTCTTTAAATAATCTACCGGACTTTTCCCTGCTTTTGTACACCAATAAACATCCAATTCAAAGCAAACATATTGAGGGTCTGTATGTTCTACAAGATATTCCCACATAAGGTCATCGCTATCTTTCAATTTCTGAAATTCTCCGGAATGATTGTGATAGCCCAATTTCAAGCCATACTCTGACGCAATTTTTCCTACACGGTTAAAATAGTCGCACATGCGCTGCAACCCTTCCACCGTATAATCGACTTGATAGCTGGGAATAACGAAATATTCACCACCACAGGCTTTTTGGATTTCAAAAAGTTGACGCCAACGGTTCATCACTTCATCTTCTTTTGCCGGATCTTCTTGAATACTTGAATGAGTGGAAATGATTTTGGCTCCGTTTTTATCGCACAATGCCTTAAAATCGTCTGCCGACATTCCAAAAACGTTCGGATCGCCACCCCACTGAACTAACTCGAATACATTATACCCCATCTTTGTAAGACGTTCGACAGAAGCTTTAGGGTCTTTTTGCATGGCATCCATTACCGAATAGAGCTGCAAACCAATCTTTTTTGTCTTTGCAGAAACAGTATCTGCAACAGAACACATCATCACTAAAGCCATAGCATAAACTATAGCAAGCGATGGTTTAAATACAACTTGAAATAAATGTTTCATCTTTATCATGTTTTTAAGGTTTATGAATAATAAATTAATTTTCAAAAATACGTAAATTATAAATATAAATATCTGCCGACATTTATAATTTTTGTTATCAGATTATTAAAAAATGTCTTGATATTTTTTGATTTTTCATTTATTATTTTTTCCTTTGCGTCAAGCAATAGAAAATACACGTCTTTTATGTATCTCTTTATGGCAAATACAAACCGTTGGTGGCGTTACTTACTACTCCAAAGTCGTAAGCAACCTCGGTCTGTATGTATTTGTCTTCCCTTTTAAAAGCAAACTATATTTTTAATAAACAAAAAGGCTGTCGTTCACTTACGACAGCCTTTTTTGTTTTCTACACAAATTCCTTAATTAACAAACACATACGAATATGAACAATTATCAAGCAGATTCGAACGGGTTTTACGGCAATTTCGGAGGTGCATATATCCCCGAAATATTACACCGATGTGTGACAGAACTACAGGACACCTATCTTAACGTATTGGAAAGCAACAGTTTTAAAGAAGAATTTACGACACTACTCCGTGACTATGTAGGGCGTCCTTCCCCACTTTACCTTGCTCGTCGGCTCTCAGAAAAATACAAATGTAAAATCTATCTGAAAAGAGAAGACCTGAACCATACCGGCGCACATAAAATAAACAATGCCATCGGACAAGTGTTGTTAGCACAGCATATGGGAAAGAAACGTATCATTGCCGAAACAGGAGCCGGGCAACATGGGGTAGCAACAGCTACCGTCTGTGCATTGATGAATATGGAATGTACAATTTATATGGGTGAAACCGATATTGCCCGTCAACATATCAATGTAGAGAAAATGAAAATGCTGGGAGCAAAAGTCCGGTCTGTCACATCCGGGAACAAGACTTTAAAAGATGCCACCAACGAAGCGATACGCGATTGGTGCTGTCATCCCGAAAACACTTACTATGTAATAGGTTCCACAGTTGGTCCTCATCCCTACCCGGATATGGTAGCCCGCTTGCAATCGGTCATCAGCAAAGAAATAAAGAATCAGCTATTTGAACACGAAAAGCGCGACTACCCCGACTACCTGATAGCATGTATCGGAGGAGGAAGTAATGCTGCCGGAACAATCTATCATTACTTGAACAATGAAAGGGTAAAAATAATATTGGCTGAAGCCGGCGGAAAAGGAATTACTTCCAGTCAATCAGCTGCTACCATTCATTTAGGGCGATTAGGAATTCTCCATGGAGCGAAAACTTTGGTAATACAAAATGAAGATGGACAAATACAGGAGCCTTACTCCATCTCTGCGGGATTAGATTATCCGGGTATCGGGCCTTTACATGCCAATCTTGCCGAACAACATCGGGCAACCGTTTTTGCCATCAACGACAATGAAGCAATTCGTGCTGCTTACGAGCTTACCCGGTTGGAAGGAATTATTCCCGCTTTAGAATCTGCCCATGCTTTAGGGGCATTAAGCAAAATATCTTTTAAACCCGACGATATTGTTGTCCTCACGGTATCGGGAAGAGGCGACAAAGACATCGAAACATTTTTAAAATATGACATACACAATCTATAAAAAAACTTATTACTAACCATAATATTTACTTAAAATGATTTTTCACTACCACACAAACTATAAGATATTACTGGGCGATTTGCATACCCCTGTTAGTACTTATTTAAAAGTAAGAGACCTTTTTCCACAAAGTGCCTTAATGGAAAGTTCCGATCATCATGGGACAGAAAACAACCGTTCTTTCATAGGACTGAACCCGATAGCAAGTATCCGTATCAACAACAATAAAGCAACAGCCGTCTTTCCCGATCATTCGCAGGAAGAAATACCAATCAATGAGGTGTCGAATGTTGAAAATACCATAAACGACTTCCTTGCCCACTTTCAAATAACAGGCGATTATGCTAACTATTGTGGCTTGTATGGATATACTTCTTTCAACGCTATACATTACTTCGAACCAGTTGATATAAAGAACAGTACAGAAAACAAAAATGATGCTCCCGAAATTCTTTATATACTATATAAATATATCATTGTGTTCAACGACTTTAAAAGTGAAATGGTACTCATTGAAATGAGCAACAGGCATGAACAAAGTCATATATCCGAGATAGAAAATGCAATCAATAACCGAAATTATGCCACATACGATTTCTATCCCATAGGGGAAATTTCCAGTACATTGACCGATGAACAACATAAGGCTAATATCCGCGAAGGCATTATCCACTGTCTGCGAGGTGATGTTTTCCAAATTGTACTTTCCAGACGTTTCATCCAGAAATTCTACGGAGATGATTTCAAACTTTATCGTGCATTACGTAGCATCAATCCGTCACCTTACTTATTTTACTTTGATTTCGGTGGATTTCGTATCTTTGGATCTTCACCCGAAACGCACTGTAAAATAGAAAATGGGCAGGTAACAATTGACCCTATTGCTGGTACGACACGAAGAAACGGTAATAAAGAAACCGACCGGAAGCTAACAGAAAATTTACTTTCTGACCCGAAAGAGAATGCTGAACATGTTATGTTGGTAGACTTAGCACGCAACGATTTAAATCGGAACTGCCATCACACCCATGTTGCCTTTTATAAAGAACCTCAATATTACAGTCATGTTATTCATCTGGTAAGCAGAGTAACCGGGACCTTGAATGCAGACTCCAATCCTATCCGCACTTTTTTCAACACCTTCCCTGCAGGGACATTAAGCGGAGCACCCAAAGTACGTGCTATGCAACTCATCAGTGAAATAGAACCTCATAATCGCGGCGCATACGGAGGATGCATCGGATTTATAGGACTGAACGGAACTTTAAACCAAGCTATTACCATTCGGACTTTCGTCAGCCGGAATCACGAACTTTGGTTCCAAGCAGGAGGAGGTATCACTGCATTAAGTAATGAAGAAAATGAATTGCAAGAAGTAAACAATAAAATAGAAGCCTTGAAAAAGGCAATCCTAATAGCCAAAAAACTATAACTTATACACAAATTTATGAAAACTGTAATCATAGACAACTACGACTCATTCACCTATAATCTTAGTCAGATATTACAAGAACTGAATGCTGAAGTCACAGTACTCCGCAACGACATGTTTCAACTTCCGGAACTTGACTTTTACGACAAAATTGTACTTTCCCCCGGTCCCGGTATTCCGAAAGAAGCCGGACTATTGCTTGATGTCATCCGTTACTATGCAGGGAGAAAGCCTATCTTAGGCATCTGTTTGGGCGAACAAGCTATTGGAGAAACATTTGGTGCAAGCCTCATCAACCTGCCTACAGTCTTTCACGGCATACAAAGTAATATAGAAATCATCACAGACGATTATCTTTTCCATCGCCTGCCCCGACAAATACCGGCAGGCAGATACCATTCTTGGATTGTAGACCAAACAACCTTCCCTGAATGCCTTGAAACATTGGCAATAAGTAAAGAAGGATACATTATGGCTCTAAAGCACCGAACTTATGATATTCGGGGAGTCCAGTTTCATCCGGAGTCGATACTTACTCCTAATGGCAAAACAATAATACAAAACTGGTTAGAGCATTAACTCTACTCTATTTATTCATATCAATTCTATAATACAAACGGATATCCTATCTGTCCGTGAATCATAAACATCTACAATTATGAAAGAAATTCTTAAACGACTGTTTGCCCACGAAGAGCTTTCACAAAACGAAGCCCGCCAACTGATGAAAAACATCATACAAGGCAAATACAATGAAATACAAATAGCCTCTTTGCTCACTGTATTCCAGATGCGTGAAGTAAAAATCAACGAACTGACCGGCTTCCGACAAGCATTACTTGAGACAAGCATCCCCATCGATTTTTCCGATTACAAGCCTATCGATATTGTAGGGACAGGAGGCGATGGGAAAAACACATTCAATATTTCTACCTGTGCTTGTTTCATTGTTGCCGGAGCCGGATATACAGTAGCAAAACATGGTAATTATGGAGCAACGTCTATCAGTGGGGCAAGCAATGTAATGGAGCAACATGGCATAAAATTCACAACCAATGAAATGCAATTAAGACGTTCTATCGAGCTATGTAATATGGCTTATCTGCACGCTCCACTATTCAATCCGGCAATGAAACAAGTTTCTGGTATACGGAAAGCCCTGCAAATACGTACTTTTTTCAACTTATTAGGACCACTTATCAACCCTTGCCAACCGACATATCAGCTATTGGGAGTTACCAATCTGACACAAATGCGTTTGTACACCAATATACTCCAGCATTTAGGAATCGGCTTTGCTGTTGTCAACAACCTCGATGGCTACGATGAGATATCACTTACCGATGAATTTAAAGTGATGACCAATCAATATGAAAGCATTTATCGACCGTCCGATTTGGGATTTTCACTCGCACATCAAGAAGAACTTTCCGGAGGAAAAAGCCCACAGGAAGCTACACGAATATTCGACAATGTTTTGCAAAATCGTGCAACAAAAGCACAAACGGAATGTGTACTAATCAATGCTTCTTTCGCCATCCAGACACGCAACCCGGAAAAAACAATTGAAGAATGTATAGCACAGGCACGTGAATCGTTAGAAAGCGGAAAAGCATGGCTTATGTTCCAGAAATTCGTGAGGATAAATAGTTAAAAAGCCCTTATTAAATGATCTATTTTAACAGCACATCTTTTTTCAGATGTCATAACAAATTTTAAATACAAACAAATTCATGAATGATAATATATTAAAACAGATTATTGCAAACAAGCAAATCGAAATAGCCAATCAAGAAAAAGCAGTTCCAATTTCTTTTCTTGAAAATATAGTAAACGATACAAAACCGGCATATAGCTTAAAACAGTATTTACAAACATCGCCAACTGGCATCATTGCCGAATTCAAACGACGTTCGCCATCAAAAGGATGGATTTGTCAATATGCTGATGCGTCAAATATTCCTGCAAGTTATCAACAAGCAGGTGCGGCAGCTCTTTCTATCCTGACCGATGAGACTTATTTCGGAGGAAATGTAAAAGACATCTGCATTGCACGCCCGAATGTCAGTCTGCCTATTTTACGTAAAGACTTTATTTTCAGCCGCTACCAATTATTACAGACAAAAGCCATTCATGCCGATGCCGTTTTACTGATAGCTGCAATGCTCACCCCACAAACATGCCGTACATTGGCGCACTATGCCCATGAATTACATTTAGAAGTACTGCTGGAACTGCATAACGAACAAGAATTAGACTATCTGAATGAATACATAGATGTGATAGGCATTAATAACCGAGACCTTAAAACTTTTCATACCGATGTGGGGCATTCTCTTCGCTTGGCAGAACAATTACCTCAAGATATCATCCGAATTTCAGAAAGCGGAATATCAACCCCCAATGTAATCCGAAAATTACGGGAAGCCGGATTTAACGGATTTCTGATAGGAGAAACTTTCATGAAAACAACAAATCCGGGAGAAACATTAAAACAGTTCATCCAAGACATTGCCTTATGATTATAAAAGTTTGTGGAATGAGAGACGCGAACAATATTCGCGACATAGAAAACATAGGAATTGACTGGATGGGATTTGTCTGCTACAATCAGTCTCCACGCTTCGTAAACACAATTCCGGCTTACATGCCTACACGAGTAAAACGAGTAGGTGTATTTGTCAATGCAAAAATAGATTTCATCCTCACATGGACAAAGAATTTAAATCTTGACTATATACAATTACACGGAACTGAAAGCCCAATGTTTTGTTCCACCCTACATAATCGGGGACTTCACCTTATTAAAGCATTTACTCCCCGAAAGCCATCCGATTTCAAGCAAATTGCTTCGTATACTCCGTATTGCGACTTTTTGTTATTCGACACCCCTTGCCTCACATTCGGAGGATCAGGAAAAATATTCGACTGGAATCTACTTCAATATTATACAAACAACATTCCTTTTTTATTAAGTGGAGGCATTTGTCCCGATAGTCTGAAACTGTTACAACAATTCAGGCACCCGCAATGGGCAGGCATTGATCTAAACAGCGGCTTCGAAACAAAACCGGCAATAAAAGATGCCACAATGCTACAACTTTTTATCAAACAAATAAAAAATAGTCCTTTCTAAAAACAGTATTATCATGAATCGTATTACAACTTTATTTCAACAAAAAACACACAATATCCTTTCTATTTACTTTTGTGCAGGATATCCTATACTCGACAATACCATCGATGTAATCCGTACACTTGAGCAACAAGGTATAGACATGATAGAAATTGGTATCCCATTCAGTGACCCAATGGCAGATGGAGAAGTCATTCAAGAAGCTGCGTCGCAAGCCCTTCGCAACGGCATGACGTTACGATACTTATTCAATCAATTGAAAAATATCCGCAAGGATGTACATATCCCACTTATTTTAATGGGATATCTTAATCCGATTATGCAATATGGCTTCGAACATTTTTGCCAAAGCTGCAAAGAATGTGGGATAGATGGGATGATTATTCCCGACCTTCCTTTCAAAGACTATATGGAAGAATATCGTTCCATTGCCAATCAATACAATTTACACATCATCATGCTAATCACACCCGAAACTAATACACAACGTATTTATGAAATAGACAACCATACGAAAGGATTTATTTATATGGTATCTTCAGCAGCAATTACTGGAGTCCAAAAAGATTTCAACAAACAGAAACAAGCATATTTCCATCGTATTAAAGCTATGGGTCTGCACAATCCGGTCATGATTGGTTTTGGAATTTCCAATAAACAAACATATCAGTCTGCCGCAACACATGCTTCAGGTTGCATTATTGGAAGCAAATTTATTTCGCTTTTGAAAAAAGAAAATGGGAATGCACTAAAAGCAATTACAGAATTAAAAGAAATATTGAACCAATAATCTAAAT
>DXCG01000104.1 GCA_019116145.1 Candidatus Phocaeicola gallistercoris | reverse complement strand
ATAAATTTAAAAGAAAATACGTATGAAAAAAGTGATGTTTATGGTGCTTTTGTTTGCTGCATTGACCGCTCAGGCACAAGGGAATGAAGAAAGAGAAACTATCAATGTAGAGGCAGCCGCAGGGTACAACTGGTTGACAAACAGTAATATTACTCCTTTTGGCATTCATTATCGAGATAATTATAAAGGAGGTTTTTCCGGAAGCGTGTCAGTAAACTATTTATTTGCCGACGATTGGGGAGTAGGAATCCACTATTCTGCATTGGGAACAGAAGGAAATTTCGATTTGGATGCCTCAAACAAGGTGTCGGAAAATATAGATGTAAATTATATAGCCCCGCAAATTCGTTTGGTCGATGCCCGCCGTGGGCGATGGGGATATGTAGCCAGCTTGGGCGTAGGCTACTTGTGGTATAAAAACAACGGCTGGATGAACGAAACCGATTATGAAGTAACAGCTCATGCCTGCGGTGTACATGGAAGCATATTGGTATCGTATCGTGTGATGCCCCACATGGATGTTTTTGCGAATTTAAACTCGTTTGATGCTTTAAAAATGAAAGATGTGGAATATACAGCTCAATGTGGTACACAAATTATTCCTTTGAATCAGACAGATCCCTATAAATTGAAGTTCCGTTCTGTGGGGTTGCAATTTGGTGTGAGGGCTGTATTTTAAGGAAAAGGCATAAAAAAGCCCGGCATCTTAAATATGTGCCGGGCTTGACAGTGTTTTATCCTAATAGTTCTTTTACTTTGGCAGAGATGGTACGTCCTTCGGCTAAACCGGCAAGTTCTTTGGTTGCAACTCCCATTACTTTGCCCATATCTTTTCCGCTGGTTGCACCCACACGGGCAATGATTTCTTTCAGTTTGACTTCCAACTCTTCGTTTGATAATTGTTTCGGTAAATATGTTTCGATTACCCGAACCTGAGCCAATTCTTCTTCTGCAAGTTCCGGACGTCCGGCCTGTTGATAACCTTCGGCTGCATCTTTTCCTTGTTTTACCAATTTTTGCATCAGTTTCAGAGCCACATCATCGGTTAAAGTATCGTTTGCACCCGGAGCAGTTTTTGCTTCCAAAAATACTTTTTTTACATTGCGTAAAGTTTCGAGGCGTACTTTATCTTTCGCTTTCATTGCCTCTTTGATATCGTTGCTGATCTGATCGAATAAGTCCATGGTATAATAATTTTATGTTTTTGTTATAATTAGGTCATTAAAATGTGATTGTCATGTTTTCAGGGTCATTATTCTGAGGAGTCTGCTGTAATTTTTCATTCGCTTTGGCTCTCGACCGAATATTTTGAAGTTCAGCCTTTGTACGCTTGTAAGTAGGAGTTGTATCTACCATGCTGATGATGTCATCGTTGTCTAAATCATCTTGTGTAAAGATGTAAATATTGGGTTGACGGCGTTTTTGAGTACCTTGATTAATACCTTTTCCATAAAAATCTTCACGGCGATTAGCACGGCGTTGTGCTTCTTCTTCCTCTTGCATTAAGCGTTCCTCTTCTTCTTGCGAACGTTTCTCGATAAGATGTTCCATTCCCGGCACATCTTTAATGCCGAATCCTGTGGCAAGGATGGTAAATTTGACCTTCCCTTCAAGTTTTTCATCGACATACAACCCCCATTTTGTTTGCATATCTTTTCTGAAACGAGACATAAATTCATGAATTTCGTCCATCTCTCCCATCATAAGGTCGCATGATGTACTATATGTAATACTGAATAAGACTTTCTTTGAATTAAAGATATCATTGTTATTCAGTAAAGGAGAATTAAGGGCATCGTTGATTGCTTTTGTAACACGTCCTTCTCCTTCTCCGTATCCGGTACTCATGATGGCAACTCCTCCGTCTTTAAGAACAGTTTTGACATCGTTGAAGTCGAGATTTATAGTTCCTTCTAACGTAATGATTTCGGCAATACTTTTAGCGGCAATGGAAAGAGTATCGTTTGCTTTTCCAAAAGCATTGGAGACTGTGTAATCAGGATAAACGTCGCGTAAACGTTCATTATTGATAACAAGTAATGCATCTACATGTTTGCTCATTTCTTCTACACCGTCGAGTGCTTGGTCTATCTTGGGATATCCTTCGAAAACAAAAGGGATTGTGACGATACCGATTGTCAATATACCCATTTCTTTAGCCGTTTTTGCAATAATAGGTGCAGCTCCTGTACCGGTACCTCCCCCCATACCAGCTGTGATGAATACCATTTTGCATCCATCGTTCAGCATGTCTTTAACATTTTCGATGCTTTCTTCTGTAGCCTCACGTGCTTTTTGTGGTTCATTTCCAGCTCCTAATCCTTCATTTCCTAATTGAATTTTTGTTGGAATCGGAGATTTTTCGAGAGCTTGCCTATCAGTATTGCAAACAGCAAACGTAACATCATGAATTCCTTCCTTATACATGTGGTTGACAGCATTGCCACCTCCACCGCCTACGCCGATAACTTTGATGATACTGATATTTGTTTTGTTGCTTGAAAATTCAAATGGCATAGTTTTATCGTCTGTCATGTTTTTTTTATCGTCCATCATGTTTTCCTTTTTAGTTAATGGGTAAATGTTAATCTTTCATGATATCATCGGCACTTTCTTTCAAAGTTTTTATAAGCCGTTTAAATGGATTGTTGTCTGTTTTTTGTTTTTCTATTTCAGCAATCAATTCATTTAATTCTTTTTCCTTTTCCGGGATATGCATACTGCGTGCTTCTTCAGCTTTGTTGCGTGCTTCTTTATATTTTTTTCGTTCCAATAAGCGTTGTGCTTCTGCTGTTAATTTATCGCAATTGCGAATGCGTTCTTGTTGTATTTGCTTTTCTTTTTCCTCCGTTTTCAGCTTTTTTATTTTGCTTATCAGTTCATTGAGTATATTTTCTTTTTCTGCAATATGCATGTTCAATGCCTCTTCAGCCTTTTTCTGTGCATCTTCATATTTTTTATTATCAGTCAATTGTTGAGCTTCAACAATTAGGGCTTCGCAGTCATGCATGCGTTTTTGTTCTTTTTGTTTTTCGTCATTAGCTTTTTGTTTGTCAAAATCGTCCCACATATTACTTTGTTGCCCATGAGGATTCAGTTTACAACAATTTTCTTTTCCGGAATTCAAGATGCCAAGTAACGTATTATTCGTACCATCAGACAAGTCATCAGGTGCATCTTGTAATTCAAATTCTCCAGCTTGTGCAATTCGGATTTTTTCTATTTGTGTAATATTAGATATCGCTTTACTTAAGTTTGGCAGATGAATGGTTCCTCCTGTTATGATGATTCCAGCCAATAGTTTATCACTATATTCAGACAATTTAATCTGGTTCCATATATTTTCAATGATTTCTTTTACACGAGCTTCGACAATTCTTTCCAGCTCGTTAGCATCTATTTTACATTTTCCATCAATGCAATATTCTTTTGAGATATCATAATCTTCTTCTGTAGGTTCTGTTAATGCATTGGCATAACGAACCTTCAAAGCTTCAGCATCGTCTTCTTCTATTTGTAAGCTGCATATATCTTTAGTGATATTATTGCTACCCAAAGGAATTACAGCCAAATGACGTAGTATGTTATTTTTATAAACAGAAACGGTTGTCGTTTCCGCGCCGAAATCGATTAATGCACATCCCGATCTTTTCTCATTGTCCTTTAGAATAACATTAGCCGTAGCTAAAGGAGATAAAATATATCCGGCTATCTCATATCCGGTTTGATATAAGCATTGTTGAATGTTGCTTTTCAATGAATTTCTTGCAACTATATTTAAGTAATGTCCTTCTATATGATCTGTTTGGATTCCTACCGGTTCTTTGATGAATTGGTTATTCCCTAATTTGTATCCTTGTAGTTCAGTAGCCAGTATTTCACTGTCGGCTAATGGCATTTCTTGATTACTTTCCAGCATGGAATCAATGAGTGCTTGTGAGATTTTCATCTCTCCGGTGAGTCGTTTGGTTACTTTATTGTGTATGGAATGGATGGATTGCCCTCCAATGCCAATATACACTTTTTTAATTGGGGCTTGCACTATATTTTCCAATCTTTTTATGACAGAATTGATGCATTGTGTTGTTTTGTCCAAATTGTAAATCGTTCCTTTTTTTATGCAATCGGAAAGATGTTCTTTTGCATAGGCAAGAATGCGAATACTGCCATCAGGGTTTTTCTTGCCAACGATACCAGTTATTTTAGTTGAACCTAATTCAATCGCTACGATAAAATCTGTTGCTGCCATATCTTATTTCTCCTTTTTGGTACAAATAATCTGATTGTTAAACTCTATACTTATCCGTTCATATTTATTCCAGCCTATCTGATTTAGGGCTTCTTTGTAAAATTTTTGCAATTTACGGAATTTTTCGTTATAATCTCCCGGTTTTCCCAAAAATAGTGTATGATTTCCTACCCGAGGGATTAATTCGAGTTCTTTTTTATTTGTAACATTAATTTGTTCTATTTGCGCATTCCAAAATTGATCTGTTTGCAGAAGTTTTCCAAGTGGATATAAAAATTCGCTGGCAAACTTACGGTCTATTGGTCCGGTTGCAATAGCAACATGTACTGCCTTTCCGGGTGATTTCATAATATATCCTTTATCGTCTATGTAATAGTCATCACCATTATTGCTCATGATACGCAGAACAGGGACACGTTGATAAATATCGATTGCAACTTTATTGCCTGAGGTGAGGAAACATTCGGCTTTCGTAATAAAAGGATGCTGTGATAATGTTTGTTCCAGTTCTCGTATATTAATATCTTTTATCTGTTTCTTTTCAGGATGTAATTTCTTTTTCTTCAGTAAAGAATTTATTTCATTTGGGGTGATGAAGCCATAATCGATACTATCTTTTATGGTATATTTCATACCTTGACAAAGCTGTAAGCTGGGTTTGTCATTAAAAGCGGTAATGGCAAAAATTAGATAAATTGCCATTCCGATTATGGCAGAAAGTATGAAAAGACGTCTGATCATAACCTGTTTTTCAGTAAATCGTAAATATGCGGTATAAAGTTAGTAATATCTCCTGCACCTAAAACCATAAGTACTTCTATTTTCTGCTTGTTTTTTAATAAGTTGAGCAATTCTTCCTGATTATGGCAAAGATGTTTTTCTAGACCCGGGCGTAAGTTGTCGTATATTAATTGGGAACTAATGCCTTCAATGGGTTGTTCACGCGCCGGGTAAATGTCTACTAAGATGGCTTCATCAAGTAAAGAAAGGCTTTGCGCAAAATCATTGTAGAAGTCGCGTGTACGTGTATATAAGTGCGGTTGAAAGATAGCTGTTATTTTTTTATCCGGATAAAGCATCCGCATGGACAAGATGCTTTGCTTGATTTCTGCCGGATGGTGTGCATAATCGCTTAATAAAACAATGTTATCATTTTTCAGTTTGAAATCAAACCGACGTTCTACTCCTTTAAATCCTGGCATGGCTTTTTTTATTTCGTCTGCAGTGGCACCTGCTATTTGTGCTAATGCCATTGCTGCAATACCATTTTCTATATTGATATAGGCTGGCACTCCCAACTGGATATTGTCGATATTTCCTAAAGGGGAGATATAATCGAAATAAATTTCACCGTTTCCTATTCGGATGTTTTCTGCATGGAAGTCACCTTCTTTTATAGAATAGGTATAGGTAGTAACTCCTTCTTGTACATCGGGGATTAAATCAATACCTTTCTTCAAGATAAGAAAGCCTTTTGGTTGAATAAGTGAAGTATATTTTCGGAAACTTTCCACATAGGATTCGTGTGTTCCATAAATATCAAGATGATCGGAATCGGTTGCCGAAATGACAGTTGCATACGGTGATAACCAATGAAAAGAGCGGTCGAATTCATCGGCTTCGATGACAACAAAATTGCTGGTATCGGACAATAGCAAATTTGTTCCGTAATTTTGAGAGATTCCTCCTAAAAAAGCATTGCATTTCACTTGTGAATGGTCGAGCAGATAGGCTGTCATGGTTGATGTTGTGGTCTTTCCATGAGTTCCGGCAACACACAATCCCTTTTCTGTTTTTGTAATCATGCCTAACACTTGAGCACGTTTTTTGATGACAAACTGATGTGTTTGAAAAAAAACGAGTTCTTTATGGTCGACGGGAATTGCAGGTGTATAGATAACCAATGTTGTCGATGGGTTTAAAAAAGCAGAAGGTATGAGTGAGACATTCTCTTCGAAATGAATGTCGGCTCCTTCTTTGATGAGAGATGTCGTCAAGTCGGTGGGAGTACGGTCGTACCCTCCAACTTTTTTCCCTTTCGATAGGAAGTAACGAATCAAGGCACTCATTCCGATGCCTCCTGCTCCGATAAAATATACAGAGTTGAATGTATTAATGTTTGTGTTTTTGTCCATAATCAACAGCTAATTTCCAAATTTCATTTGCGATGACATTTGCAGAATTTCTGAAGGCAAGTTTCGCAATATTTCCGCTTAATTTCGTTAAAACGTCAGGACGTTTTGCCGTGTCGATAGCCGTGTCGAGTAGCTTATTGTTAGCTTCGGTATCGGTGATGTACAACGCAGCATCTTTATTTACCAATGCTAAGGCATTTTTTGTCTGGTGGTCTTCTGCTACATTGGGCGATGGTATTAATATGACAGGCTTCTTTAACAGGCAAAATTCGGAGATCGACCCTGCTCCAGCCCGGCTTATTATCAAGTCGGCAGCTTGATAAGCAGTTGCCATATCGGAGATAAAATCGGTTACGTATAGCATGGGGAGTTTCGAATGGGAAGCAACTTTTGCCCGTACTTCTTCGATGTAGAACTTTCCAGTTTGCCAGATAAACTGAATGCCGGATTGTTCTATCTTATCTAATCCGTTCATGAGGCAGTGATTGATTGTGCGTGCTCCTAAACTTCCTCCGATAATAAGAATTGTTTTTTTCTCCGGACTTAAGCCGAAAGAACGAATGGCATCTTCACGGCTGACAGATGAATTGAGTAAATTCTGTCGGACAGGATTTCCTGTTTGCAGAATTTTATTTTTGTCGAAAAAGCGTTCCATCCCTTCGTATGCCACGCAAATTTTCTCTGCTTTTTTCCCTAATAGTTTATTCGTTACTCCGGCATACGAATTTTGTTCTTGGATTAAAGTAGGTATTCCCATCGATTGTGCCATTTTCAGTGTGGGTGCACTGGCATAACCTCCTACACCGACAACAGCATGCGGTTTGAATGTGCGGATAATGTTGCGGGCTTTTAGTTGGCTGCGAAATAATTTTATTAAGACACCAATGTTTTTAAGAAGATGTTTACGGTCGAAGCCACATACTGGAAGTCCGACAATTTTGTATCCGGCAGCTGGTACACGTTGCATTTCCATTCGTCCTTCTGCACCGACGAATAAGATTTCTGTTTCAGGATGCAACTCTTTTATCGCATTTGCGATAGAAATAGCAGGAAAGATATGTCCTCCGGTTCCACCGCCACTTATTATGATTCGTAAATGATCTTTCATAATGTTTGTTTTGTGCAAAATTAGGAATAAACTTGTAAAAAAGAGAATAAGCCTTGAATTTAATCATTTTTCAAATTAACCTGTGGTGTGTCATCATTTGTGGCGTTGCTTATTTGTTCTTTGCCCATATTTGCAGCATTTTGTAGGAGGGAAATTGCGGCCTCGTGTATTTGTTGGTCGGTAGTTTGTTCTGCTTGTTTCTTTTTCAATTCATTTACATGTCGGCTGATACTTAATATAATACCGATATACGCACAGTTGACGAGAGTGGAAGTTCCCCCTTTACTGATAAGCGGAAGCGGTTGTCCGGTTACTGGCATGATACCGACAGCAACAAACATGTTGAATATTGCTTGTGTTGCAATAAGCAGTCCGATGCCCATGACAAGGAAAGCGTAATAAGGTTTGTCACAATTTCTGGCAATTTTCCCAATTCGCATGAGTAACCATATATATAAAAATGCAACAATGGTTCCTCCTATTAAACCTAATTCTTCTATAATGATAGCATAAATAAAATCGGAAAAGGCTTGCGACAAGAAATCGCGTTGCACACTGTTTCCCGGTCCTTTTCCTATTATATTACTACTTGCAATTGCAATATTTGCATGGGCAACTTGTGCATTCCCATCAATATCGAATTTTTCAGGTGGAATCTCCGATTTGTTGAAAAAGTCGTTCAGGCGGCTTTGCCATGTAATAACTCGTTCTAAGTTGATTTTTTCCCAAGTATCGGAAGGAACATATTTGATGGTACATAGCCCGATAATAATTACTACCCCGCAACAAGCAGTCAATATGCCTAATTGTTTGAATGAAACTCGTCCTATAAACATGAGCAAAAATACGCTGACAGCCAATAGAATAGCAGTAGATAAGTTCTCTGAGAAAATAAGAGCACACGTAATTCCTGTAACGATCAATATATATTTGAAAGCTTTCGGATTGGCTTCTTTTTCATCCTGCATTTTGGAAAGAATAAATGCAACAGTAATAATTGTTGCCATTTTAGCCAGTTCTGAAGGTTGGAATTGGATGAATCCTAAATCAATCCAGCGGCTTGCCCCGTTGATTGCTGCCATTCCTAACACAATGATAAGCAGTATCCATGCAATGGGAAGTAATAATATCCCAGTTTTAAAGAAGTGACAGGGAATGTTATGGATAACCCACACTACAAATGCGCCAATCATTAGTAAAGTTAAATGATTGGTGATAGGAGCTAAATGATCTCCGCTTTTATAGGTCAGTGTACTGGAAGCACTGAAAACTTCAATTACAGAGACTAAACAAAACAGGAGAAAAATGATCCATACAATTTTGTCGCCCTTGAAAAAGTTTTTTAATAAATCCATTTCGTAAATTCTTTTTCTTATAATTCGTTTACGTATTGTTTAAATTGATTTCCCCTGTCTTCGTAACTTTTAAATAGATCGAAGCTGGCGCAACATGGACTTAATAATACTGTTTCGCCGTTTTTTGCCATTTTGTAAGCTGCATCGACAGCATCTTTCATCGATTTTGTGTCGGCGATTGGTAATCCAAATCCTTTGAAAAAATCATGTAACTTCTCATTGTGCAATCCTAAGAAAATAAGTCCGACACATTTTTCTCGTACAAGGTCGGCTATCTCATTGTAGTCGTTTCCCTTATCTTTACCCCCTAAAATGAGGATGGTTTTGGTTTTCATACTCTTCAAAGCATACCAACATGAGTTTACATTGGTTGCTTTTGAATCGTTTATGTAGTCTACCCCTCGTACACGTGCAACTTTCTCTAACCGATGTTCTACACCTTTGAAATCGCTTAAAGCTTCGCGTATGCATGCTTTCCGTATTCCTGCTATGTTTGCAGAGATACCTGCAGCCATGGAGTTGAAGAGATTATGTGTCCCGGTTAATGCCAATTCCTCTTCTTCCATATTGAAAGCAATGGGCTGTGTGAAGTAAATTTTGTCGTTTTCGGTAAAAGCGGCAACTCCATCTTCCTTTTCTTCTGCAAAAGGATAATAGTGTCCATGCATTCCATATTTGTGCAATTCTTTTTGAATGACAGGGTCATCATTCCAGAAGATAAAAGCATCGTTATCTGTTTGGTTTTGAATAATGCGGAATTTTGCATCTATATAGTTCTGCATTTGGTAGTCGTACCGGTCGAGATGATCGGGAGTAATGTTCATGAGGACGGCAATGTTGGCATGAAATTTATACATGTTATCCAATTGGAAACTACTTAATTCTATGATATAATAGTCGTAATTACATTCGGCGACTTGGTAAGCTAAACTTTTTCCTATGTTGCCGGCAAGTCCAACGTTAAGTCCTGCTTTTTTAAATATGTGGTAAATAAGAGATGTTGTTGTTGTTTTTCCGTTACTACCCGTTACGCAAATCATTTTTGCGTTTGTATATCGTCCGGCAAACTCTATTTCTGAAATGATAGGAGTTCCTTGAGCTTTCAATTTCTGGATTAACGGTGCGTTATTAGGAATGCCCGGACTTTTTATTATTTCATCGGCGTTTAATATCTGTTCTTCTGTATGCTTCCCTTCTTCCCATGGGATATTTTTCTCATTAAGTAAGTTCTTGTATTTGTCTTTTATAAAAGACATATCGGAAACGAAGGTATCAAATCCTTGTTTTTTAGCTAATACGGCAGCTCCGGTACCGCTTTCACCTGCTCCTAAAATAACAATTCTTTTTGTCATAATTATATGTTACCTTATTATCTTATCTTTAATGTGATTATAGTAATTGCAGCCAAAACAATAGTAACAATCCAAAATCGGACTGTTATTTTCGCTTCATGGAATACGTTTTGAGGCCGTGTTATTAAATAGGTGCAATTAGGGTCTAACTGTGCCATCGTTGTGCGGAAATGGTCATGTATTGGTGTTCGTTTGAAAATTCGTTGTTTTATGCCTTTTTTCTTGCCGCTCTGAAAATATTTGACTTGTAAGATGACTGATAGGTTCTCTGCTAAAAAGACTCCGCAAAGAATAGGAATAAGTAACTCTTTATGGATAATAATAGCAAAAACAGCAATGATACCTCCGATCGTTAAGCTTCCAGTGTCGCCCATAAATACTTGTGCCGGGAAAGCATTGTACCATAAAAAGCCTATTAAAGCCCCGATTAATGCACAAATAAAGATAACAAGTTCTTCACTTCCGGGGATATACATGATGTTAAGATAGCTGGCGTATTCAATGTGACTGGATACATACGCTAAGATTCCTAATGTAGCTCCGATAATTGCAGAGTTTCCTGCTGCCATACCATCCATTCCATCGTTGAGATTAGCGCCATTGGATACTGCTGTTACAACAAATATTGTTACAATAACAAAAACAATCCACCCTGCTGTTTGAGCATGTTCTCCCAAGAATCCAACGAAGTCGGCGTAATCGAGATTATTGTTTTTGAAAAAAGGAATTGTTGTCTTGGTCGATTTTTCATCTTGGTTTTTATGAATAACCTCAACAATATGCCCATCTTTTTGTACTTCTACATTTTCTCTTATTACGACATCCGGACTTAAATATAAAGTTAATCCTACAATTAATCCTAGTCCTACTTGCCCGATGATCTTGAACTTTCCGTGCAGTCCCTCTTTATCTTTCCGGAATACCTTGATATAATCGTCGAGAAATCCTAATGTCCCTAACCAAAGAGTCGTAATAAGCATTAAGATCATATAAATGTTATGCAATTTCCCCAATAGGAGACATGGTATTAGGATTGCCACAATAATAATAATTCCTCCCATTGTGGGGACTCCTGTTTTATTGACATTAAAGGGATCTATCGATGCATCGCGTTGTGTTTCTGTTATTTGTTTCTTTTTTAGTAGGTTGATAAAATATTCCCCGAATATGGAAGAGATTAACAGGGCAAGAATAATCGCCATTAACGCACGGAACGATACATAACCGAACATGCGTGCACCCGGGAAATTGCACTGTTCTAAATAATTAAATAAGTAATACAGCATAGTTATGTGTTATTATTCGTTCTCAAAAATGTCTTGTAAAATTTCCTTATCATCGAAATGATGTTTTATTCCTTCTATTTCTTGATAGTTTTCATGTCCTTTCCCTGCTACTAAGATGACATCACCTTTTTGTGCAAACATACAGGCTGTTCGGATTGCTTCTTTGCGGTCGACGATGGTTATAACTTTTTGCATATCTTTTTTATCTATTCCTGCCAGCATGTCATCGATAATATCTTGTGGCTTTTCGAAACGAGGATTATCGGATGTAATGATGACTTTGTCACTTCTCTGTACCGATTCTTGTGTCATCAATGGGCGTTTCCCTTTGTCTCTGTTGCCTCCGGCTCCAACAACGGTTATGATTTTCCCTCTTTCTTTTAGGATTTTCTGGATTGTATCCAATACATTGGCAAGAGCGTCCGGAGTATGTGCATAATCAACGATGGCAGTATAGCCTCTGGTTGAGCGGATAGCATCAAAACGTCCCTTTACAGGGAGGAGCAGGCTTAATGCCACTAAAATATCTTCAGGTTGTTTTCCTAATAAACATGCGGTGCCATAGACAGCCATCAGGTTGTATGCATTAAATTCTCCTATGAATTGTACGTTTACCTCCCTGCCGTTTATGCGCATCAACATGCCATAGAATTCATCTTCAATGATTGTTCCTTTAAAATCAGACATAGAATGCAAGGCATAAGTAGCAGTTTTTGCTTTTGTGTTTTGTAGCATTACCAGTCCGTTTTTATCGTCTGCGTTTGTCAGTGCAAAGGCTGTTTTGGGCAGATCGTCGAAGAACGTTTTTTTTGCCTTGATATAATTTTTAAACGTCTTGTGATAATCAAGATGATCTCTGGTTATATTGGTGAAAATGCCACCAGCAAATTTGAGCCCTCCTATTCGCTTTTGAACAATAGAATGAGAACTGACTTCCATAAAAGCATATTTGCATCCGGCGTTAGCCATTTGGCTTAACAGCCGGTTCAATGTAATCGGGTCTGGAGTTGTATGATTGGTTGGTATTGCTTCATCATCGATGTAGTTGCATACGGTAGATAATAATCCAACTTTATATCCGAAGTGTCGGAACATCTTATATAATAAGGTAGCAACTGTTGTTTTCCCGTTTGTTCCGGTTACACCAATCAGATCGACTTTTTCTGTTGGATTATCGTAGAATGTCGTTGCAAGTTTTCCTACGATGGTTTCCGTATTAGCGACTTTGATATAAGTGACCTGCGGATTTGTTTCTTCTATGTTTGTTTCATAAACCACAACACTTGCACCTTTTTCAATCGCTTTTTCTATATATGTATGTCCGTCTGTTTGCGTTCCTTTAATAGCGACAAACATATTGTTGCATTCTATTAAGCGTGAATCAAGTTGGATACCAGTAACTTCTGTTTCGGCATTTCCCGAAAGATGGTCTATTTTAATATTTTTGATGATGTCTGATAACTTCATGATTTATTTATTTTTGTAGTGTTAGTGTAATAACCTCACCTTTGTGGATAGATGCTCCTGCAGGGATGCTTTGGGATATAACCTTGCCACTCCCTGCAAGACGTACTTTTAATCCGAGTTTTTCCAATAAATAAACAGCATCTTTTGCTCCCATTTTGTAAACATTTGGAACAATGGATTTCGGCTCTTTTATTTGTTTTAAGTTTGTTTGCGATTGGTCGGGATTGGCTTTTCCCCATATAGGCTCGTGTGTGAGAGGAATAGAGGAGCTGTTTCCCGGAATATTTAATGACCGTAAGACGTAAGCCGCTTCGGTGATGTCGCCATTTTTTACGTCCGGAATGAGAATTGCGGTTGAATCTTTAGCCGTTGCGATATCACGATATAAATGTTTCGCATAAATCCGTTCAGCAATGCGGCTGAAAACACTTCCGGCTTGCAATCCGCCTGATGCCGGTCCGTGTGGTATTTGGATGGAAACGAGGCAAGTATATTTAGGAGCTTCCGAAGGGAAATATCCGCAGAAACTGACTAAATAACTGACTCCTCCGGCACGGTATCCGGCTTTTCCTTGAGAAATTTGTGCGGTTCCTGTTTTCCCGGATACGTTAAATTGCGTACTTCCTGCTGGTTTGGCAAGTCCTTCTGCTACGACTTTACGTAAAATAGTTTGTATCATGTGCAGCGTTGTGTCCGAACATATTTGAGGATTTACAATTTCTGTAGGAAATTCTTTTATGATTTCTCCATCTTTCGATATCGCTTCTACAAATTTAGGTTTAACCATTGTGCCATTGTTGGCAATTGCATTATAGAAATTTAAAATGTAAATAGGAGGAATCATTGTTTCATAACCGATGCTCATCCAAGGCAATGTGGTTTTAGCAAAATATCGTTCTTTCGGTCCTAAGATACGAGGACTGGCTTCACCGGCAAATCCAAGGTGTAGAGGCTTGTCTATACTCATACGCTTTAAGCCATCTATAAATTTTTGCGGATTGCTTCCATAGAATTTGTCGATAATTGTGGAAACTCCAACATTGGACGAAACTTCAAGAATACGTGTTACATCTATTTCCCCATATCCACCTTTGTACCAGTTCCAGTCTTTCATCCAGCTACCGTGCATATTAACCAAACCGTTTTGAGTATCGACAACATAGTCGGGGGTAATATATTTGTCTTCTAATGCGACCATGATTGAAGCCGTTTTAAAAGTAGACCCCGGTTCCATTAAATTGCTTACGGCAAGATTTCTCATTTCATAATAATTACCGTCGTTCCCTCTTGTCATGTTTACGTTTGCTTTTACATTTCCTGTAGAAACATCCATAACGATGGCAACACCAGAAACAGCCTCTAAAGCCTTTAATTGGTCGACTAATGCTTTTTCGGCAATGTCTTGAATATCCACATCGATAGTAGTAATGATATCGCATCCGTCTATTGCCGGTTGGTCAATAATATTCAGATATTTGTTCATTACCTTTTGCCGATGGGTAATTCCGTTTTTTCCTTTTAAAATAGAGTCGTAAGTCAGTTCCAATCCATTCTTGGCACCTTGGGTTATATCAGGATACATATCTCCCAATGTCCGTGCAGCTAAAGAGCCGAACGGTTTAGTGCGCTGGTTGAATTCATCTTCATGCAATCCTCCTTTATATGGGCTTAAGGAAAAGACCGGTAGTTGTTTTACTTTTTTGTATTCAATGTATGATATGCGTTTAGGGTAAAGTAAGAAATGCCGACTTTGGGCTTTCCTCCCTTTTAAAATGTTTTTTCGGAAAGTTTGTGCGCTCATGTCGGGGAATATATCGTGTAAACCGGCGCATATTTCGTTGAGATGATTCATTAACATGGTATCTTTTTCTTCTCCTCCCGCCCGGAAATCCATATAGATTTTAAATTCCGGAAGGCTGCTGGCCATGAGCTTGCCATCGGATGAAATGATATTTCCTCTTGAAGGGGGAATAGCGACGTTTTCTTTAATAAACCTGTCGGCAACATCTTTCCAATATTGTCGTTCGGCAAACATGACGAAACCTGCCTTCCCGATAATAAGTATGGCAAGGGTCATCATGATAGCCACAATAAAAGTATAACGGCGTATGATATTGTTCTTTTGTTCGGGTGTCATGTGTTTGGGGTTATTTCTCTTTTTTTATCAGATAAGGAGGTATCGCTGCTGTTTCAAGCGGAGTACCTTGTGTAGATACATATTCCTCGATTCTTGACTGGCGGCTTCGTTGCGTGAGTTCAGATGAAACCGTTAGAGCATCGTATTTTATGTCGGTCAGCTCTTTTTTCAGTTTGTCTATTTCGATTAATTCTCGTTGGCTTTCGTAACGATTGTTGATATACAAGATAATCAGAATAACGATTAAAATGAATAAATTGGCTTGTCTCTTTAGGAAATCGTGTCCCAATATGTCTCCTCCCAAAATTTTTTTTAACGTGATATGGGACTTACCTTGTTGTTTTGTATGTTGTTCTTCCATGTTTTTGTTCGTTTATAATTTTTCTGCAATTCGCAACTTTGCGCTTCTGGAGCGTGGGTTACGTAAAATTTCTTCTTCCGAAGGAATGATGACTTTATTGTTTATAGGATGGAAGGGAGTTTGCATTCTCCCGAAGAAATCTTTTTCTATATTTCCTTCAATATTCCCTGTCTTTATCATGTTTTTAACCATACGGTCTTCCAGAGAATGGTAAGTTATCACCACCAATCGTCCACCCGGTTTTAAAACTTCTGCAGCGGTAGATAGCATTTCTTTCAATGCATCCATTTCTTGGTTTACTTCAATGCGTAATGCTTGAAATACTTTTGCCAGCTCTTTTTTCTCTTTATCTTTCCCTAAAAACGGCTTGACGATTTCGAGAAAATCTGCTGTCGTTATGATGGGTTTCTGCCCACGTTTTTGGGTGATGGTTGTTGCCAGTTTCCGACTGTTTCTCAACTCTCCATACAAATAGAAGATATTTGCCAATTGTTCTTCACTGTATGTATTGACAATAGTTGCAGCAGTGCGTTTGGCTTGTTGGTTCATCCGCATGTCTAAGTTACTATCGAAACGGAATGAAAAGCCTCGTTCTGAGTCGTCAAAATGATGGGAAGATACGCCTAAATCGGCGAGGATGGCATCTACTTTATCTACGTGGTAATAACGGAGAAAATTGTATAAATACCGGAAATTGCTTCGTACAAAAGTAAAACGATTGTCGTGGACGATGTTTTTTTCAGCATCTTCATCCTGATCGAAGCTGTATAGATGACTGTTGGCTCCCATCTTTTTCAAAATTTCTTTTGAATGTCCTCCTCCTCCAAAAGTTACATCTACATAGATTCCTTTATCGTGTAGGTTCATTCCCTTTATACTTTCTTGTAATAAAACGGGAATATGATATGTCGGTTCAGCTTCATTCATTCTTTGTCTGTTGTTTTTTTGTTCAAAATGTTTTATAAAAAGCGTTTGAACGTTTGCTCTTTTGAGTTTGTAAAATTACATATTTCTCTACAATTAATGTATAAGGAAAATAAAAAAACTTTGAGTTATTTATTAACAGATGTCTGAGAGGAAGTTTAAATATGCCAGACTTTTATCATCTGTTGTTATATAATCTTCGTTTTGTAGGTGCAACTTACTTTTTTTAGCCTAAAAGTTCATTTTTCTGTGGTAAAAATGAACAAACTTTGAAAAGATAGATTACATTTGCAAACGAAATATAGGTGATAAAATGGCAGGCGATTCACTTTTTTTAATTGATATAGAGAAAGTCGTTAAAGAGAAAGCGGGTGAAAAAGCGAAATATGTTCCGCGTTTTGTATATGCTTATTTGAAGCATATTATTCATCAAGATGAGATTAATGATTTCTTGAAAAATGTGTCAGACAAGCAAGGGGTGGAGTTCTTAGAGGATTGTATGAACTTTTTGGATGCGAAGCTGATTGTTGAAGGAGAAGAAAATTTGCCTGATACAGGGTTGTGTACATTCGTTTCCAATCATCCTTTAGGCGGACAAGACGGTGTTGCATTAGGGTATTTGCTGGGTAAGCATTATAATGGTCGCATCAAATATTTAGTGAACGATTTATTGATGAATTTGCATGGATTGGCTTCTTTGTGTATCCCTATTAATAAAACAGGGTCACAGTCGCGTGACTTTCCACAGATGGTAGATACGGGATTTCGTTCCGACAACCATATTATTATGTTTCCTGCCGGGATATGTTCTCGGCGTCGGAATGGAATAATCGAGGATTTGGCATGGAAAAAAACATTTATTACGAAGAGTGTAGAGACCAAACGTAATGTTGTGCCGATTCATTTTGAAGGAAGGAATTCCAATTTTTTTTATAACTTGGCAAATGTTTGTAAGTTCTTTGGAATACGTTTCAATATTGCCATGTTATATCTTGTCGATGAAATGTTTAAAAACCGACATAAAACTTTCCATATAACAATAGGGAAGCCTATACCATGGCAGCGGTTCGATAAGTCGAAAACATCGGTAGAGTGGGCGGATTATGTGCGGGAATTAGTGTATAAATTGTAATTTGAATAAAAACTCTTATGGAAGAGATTATAGCACCGGTTGATCGAGATTTGTTGAAATCAGAATTGACACCTGAAAGACGTTTAAGATCGACAAACAAAAGCAACAATGAAATTTATATTGTAAATTGGAAAAATGCGCCAAACGTATTGAAAGAAATCGGACGTTTGCGTGAAATTGCGTTCCGTGAAGCAGGTGGGGGGACTGGATTGCCGATCGATTTGGATGAATACGATTTGATGGAAAATCCTTATCAACAGTTGATTGTATGGAATCCTGAGGCAGAAGAAATTTTAGGAGGATATCGTTATTTGTTGGGGAACGAGGTGGAATTCGATAAGGAAGGGAAGCCTATACTTGCTACGGCTCATATGTTCAATTTTTCTGAAAAGTTTTTAAAAGAATATTTGCCTACGACAATAGAGTTAGGTCGTTCGTTTGTGACATTAGAATACCAGTCTACGCGAGCAGGTTCGAAAGGTTTATTTGCTCTTGATAATCTATGGGATGGATTGGGGGCATTGACTGTTGTAAAGCCCAATGTGAAATATTTGTTTGGCAAGATGACGATGTATCCAAGTTATAATCGTTTTGGCAGAGATATGATTTTATATTTCTTAAAAAAGCATTTCTCGGATAAAGAAGATTTAATAACTCCGGTGATTCCTTTGCAGATAGAAACAGATGAGGCTGTTTTGCAAAAAATATTCTGTTACGATACATTTAAGGAAGATTATAAGGTTTTGAATAAAGAAGTCCGTAAATTGGGTTATAATATACCTCCTTTGGTTAATGCATATATGAATTTGTCTCCTACGATGCGAATGTTTGGAACGGCAATAAATGATGGTTTCGGAATGGTAGAAGAAACAGGAATTTTAATTGCTGTCGATGAGATATTGGAAGAAAAGCGTGTTCGTCATATCGAATCTTATATGCGTGAGCATCCTGAAGCTCTGCGGATAACTTCCGGTGCCAATCCGGTTGTTTCTGAAAGTCAAAGTGAAAAACAAGAAGATATTAAAGGATAATTGTGGAAAATCTTCTTGTTCTTTTATAAAAAGCTGAAATAATAGTGATAAAAACATCGTGATGTTTCAATAGAGACATCACGATGTTTTTTTGTTTTAAAAAGAGAATAAAAAATTGTGTTATACAGCAGGCAAGCTGTTGCCGTTGATCTTTCTGTATAAATCGAGTGCATAGATATCAGTCATTCCCGATATGTAATCTAATACAGCTTGAATTTTCCCATAAAGAGTAGGAGCTTGCATGTCATATTGGTGCGATACACGGTTGATTAGCAACTGAGAATATGCTTTATGAGGGAAGCGGACAGCTTCTATCATTAAATCGACTAATGTTGTGATGACTTGATATCCGGCAAGTTCGATGTCCAATACGTCTTTAGCACAATATATTTTTGCGAAAGACGTTTGAGAACATTTTTCGTAAGCTTCCCGTATGGGAGCACTGATGTTTTTAATCAGTGTACCTTGGAATGTGCCGTTTAATATTTCTTCTTCATGGTTGACAAAAGCCTCTACACAGGCTTTTGTCAATACGCCGATGGCAGATGAACGCAGATAAGCAATTTGCTCGTTTGTATCGGTAACAATTTGACAGATTTTATGAATGCGTTTCAGCCGCTCTTTGGTGAAAAAACAAGAGTAAAGCTCTTTTGTTTCTTGTGTTGTTAGTATTTTTAATTTGTGTGCATCTTCAATATCCATCATTTGGTAGCAGATGTCATCGGCGGCTTCGACCAAAAAAACTAAAGGGTGGCGGGCATAGCGAATTGGTTCATCGTCTTTGCTGATTCGGGTGATACCTAATTCGTTGGCTATCCGCTCATAGTCTTTTTGTTCGCTTAAAAAGAATCCGAACTTTTGTTTTTCTCCTGCCAGTTGTGATGAAAAAGGATACTTTACGATCGATGCTAATGTAGAGTAAGTTAAAACAAAGCCTCCCGGACGGCGTCCTCTAAATTGGTGGGTTAACAACCTGAATGCATTGGCATTACCTTCAAAGTGCGTTAGGTCATTCCATTCTGCAGAACTCAGAAGAGGTTTTAGGGAAAGACCTTTCCCTTCCGAAAAATAAGTACCAATCGCTTTTTCGCCGGAATGTCCAAAGGGTGGATTGCCCATGTCGTGTGCTAAGCAGGCTGCCGATACGATAGCACCTATTTCAGAGAGATGTGAAGTGGTTAGTTCAGGATGTTTCTGTAACAATAAATTGGCAACATCGTTTCCTAAAGATCTTCCTACACAAGAGACCTCTAAACTATGGGTAAGCCGGTTGTGGACAAAAATACTTCCGGGTAATGGAAAAACTTGGGTCTTGTTTTGTAAACGTCGGAATGGTGAGGAGAAAATCAGTCGGTCGTAATCGCGTTGAAACTCAGTGCGATCTTCTTTCCGTTCACCATGTAAGGCTTCTAATCCAAAACGTTTGTTTGAAATTAATTGATTCCAGTTCATGTTTATTTTTGTAAACAAAGAAATGTTGACATGCAAAAGTATAAAAGTTTCGTTTAAAAAATGGTAAACTTCTTTATAAATCCTATGAAATATGTAAATTCGCAATCTAATAAATATAGATATCACATAAAATGAAAATTCAGATTATCAATAAGTCAAAGCATTTGCTTCCTCAATATGCAACGCTTTTTTCAGCAGGGATGGATTTGCGTGCTAATTTGGAAAAGCCTATTACGTTGAAACCTTTAGAGCGTTGCCTTGTGCCTACCGGATTATACATTGCTTTACCTGAAGGATATGAAGCACAAATTCGTCCGCGTAGTGGATTGGCGTTGAAAAAAGGCATTACTTTGCTGAATACACCGGGTACAATTGATGCAGATTATCGGGGAGAGATTGGAGTAATCATGGTAAATCTTTCATCGGAAGAGTTTGTCGTGGAAGATGGAGAACGTATTGCGCAAATGGTTATTTCCCACTATGAGCAAGTTGTATGGGAGGAAGTTCAAGTCCTCAATGAAACCGAACGTGGAACAGGTGGATTCGGCCATACTGGGGTAGAGTAATCTTGTGTATTTATGAATTTGTGTACGATTGATGAAAAAATTTGTTTATAGTATTATAATTCTGATTGGAGGTATAGCCTTTTTGGTTTCATGCGGTTCGAACCGGGCATTGCATAATCAAAAAAATCTTTTAGAGAAAGACCCTTTAAGTTTGGAGGAACGCAGAAAATTTGATTATTATTTCTTGGAGTCAATCCGAATGAAAGAGAAGGGCGATTATGATGCGGCTTACGAACTGTGCAAGCACTGTCTTGAAATTTATCCATTGTCGGCAGCCGCATTATATGAAATAGCTCCATACTATCAATATATGGGGTTGGAAGAAAAAGCAGAATGGGCTCGTAAGCAAGCTGTACATTTGGATGAATCGAATTTTTGGTATAAACATAATTTGGCTCTTTTTTATGAACAAAAAGGAGATATACCGAAAGCGATCGCTGTATGTGAAGATATGGCAGAACAATTTTCTTCTCGTTTAGAACCTCTGTTGTCATTGGTTACGTTGTATAGCCAGACAAAAAACTACCAAAATGTAGTGAATACATTAAATCGCTTGGAAGAATTGGATGGCAAATCCGAGCAGACCAGTATGGAAAAAGCTCGTATGTATTTGTTGATGGATAATAAAGAAAAGGCTTTTGCCGAGATTGAAAGTCTGTCGAAAGAATATCCTTATGAGTTACGCTATCGGACAATGTTGGGAGATATGTATTTAGATAATGGGAAAGTGGATGATGCATTAGCTGTTTATCAACATATTTTAAGAGAAGACCCGGGATATGCACCGGCTGTTCTCTCAATGGCATCTTATTATCAGAAGACAAAGCAAGATAGTTTATATCGGCTTCAATTGGATACAATTTTGTTGAATGATGATGTTCTTTCAGACACAAAAATGAATATAATGCGCCAGCTTATTATGCTTTCGGAACAAACAACAAAAGATAGTACACAAATAGTTCAATTATTTCAAAATATATTGAAACGGCCTCAACAAAACGCAGATATAGCAATGTTGTGTGCGCAGTATATGATTACGAAACATATGGATAAAGAATCGGTCCCGGTGCTTCATAAGGTGCTTGAACTTGATCCGGAAAATAAGCCGGCGCGTTTGCAATTGTTGAGTTATGCGATCCGAAATAACAATTTAGATGAAATGATTCGGATAGCAAAACCAGCTTTGGAATATAATCCGGATGCATTAGAGTTTTATTATTATTTGGGAATTGCTTATTATCAGAAAGAAGATACCGATGAGGCTCTCAATGTGTTTATGCGTGGTATTAAGCAAATAGACGATAAAAGCGACAAGCAAATAGCATCCGATTTCTATGCAATATTGGGAGATATTTATCATACGAAAGGAATGAATGAAGAAGCTTATGCGGCTTACGATTCGTCTTTAGTTTATAATCCGGATAATATTCAGACTTTAAATAATTACGCTTATTTTTTGTCGGTAGAACGAAAGAACTTAGATAAGGCGGAAGAAATGAGTTATCGGACTATAAAAGCAGAGCCGAACAATGACACGTATTTAGATACTTATGCATGGATATTGTTTGAAAAAGGAAAATACACAGAAGCTCGTATTTATATAGAACAAGCCTTAAAGAACGGAGGTGAAAAAAGTTGGGTCATTTTAGAGCATTGTGGCGATATATACTACAAATTGGGCGATGCTGTTAAGTCGGTAGAGTTTTGGAAAAAGGCTGATGCAATGATTTCAAATGGGGAAAACACAGAAATAACACTTCCTACAGAAAAAGAAAAACAGCGTTTGAAGAAAAAGATCGCATTAAAAAAGTATGTTGAAGAATGAAGACTCGTGTTTTATATTTTATAGGTTGTATAATTATTATAGGG
>DXCG01000103.1 GCA_019116145.1 Candidatus Phocaeicola gallistercoris | reverse complement strand
CCCTCACATTTCCCTCAAAACGCCCTGACAAACAAAAAATTTGCCAAGGCGTTTAGGGAAGTTTATCAAGAGAAATTAATAGCCATCAAGCTAACTTTATATCTTTTCTTATAAGATAATTCTTAAAACATATCATTTATTTCAATTTCAAGATAGATAAAACAGCTTTTTGTTCATCGACAACATAGTTTTTATAGGCATTTGGAAGCATATCTGGCGTAAATTCGTCTGTATACAGTGTAACCAATGCATTGGGTATATTGGAAGATACCGGGCGACCCATTCTTGTATACCCCGGTATATCAAGCCTTGGGAGTACTCCTTTATATACTGTTTTGTCTTTTTTTCGGACAATCGACCACAGAACTTTATTCTCAGGAGTCAACGACCAAAAAGATAAAACATAATGATCGCCGTTTACAGCAAACAAACTATATGCACATTCTCTCGTTCCTTCCTGTATCTCTTTACCGGTTGGAGAAATCAAATCGTCCATCATGTTTCTGTCTGCCCGCAAACATAAAGCCTCAGTTATCGAACCGTTATCTGCATCCAATTCATAAAACCTGCCACTCATCGGATTATAAATACGGGCTATGCCATCTTCTCCCATACTAAGCGTATTCCAATCGGAATAAACATAAGGAGTACCCTGTTTATATTCTAACAATCTTTTTACAATTTTCCCCTCACTATTCATGACCCACAACCCTTTACCATTCTCATCATCAGCCAACCGATGGCATAAAAAGCAATCATCGGAAAGGGCTATTACATCATCAAAAACAATTGAATAAGGAAAATGTATCGTAGCAAGATATTCGCCATCCCATGCATATTTATGAATGGAGCGCGACATCAAATCGCACACATACGCACAACTGTCTGAAACAAAAAAGGAACTCATTTCAATATATTCACCGGGACCTTGTCCCCTACGACCAATCGTATTTAAAAATGTGCCCCCTTTCGTAAAACGAAATGCGACATTCTGCTTTTTATCTACAAGAAAATAATTGTCACCCCATGCAATAACTTCACTAACAATCCCCCAAAAATGTGGTAAAGGCAATGACAACTTTACAGATTCTATTTCACCAACGGCTATAGACAAAGGCAAGTATCGATCTGCTTTTTCGGAAACATCTACATAAATCACGTTTCCTGTAACTTTTGCAGTATTCGAATGACAAGAAACAACACTTACCGCTATAACAATACCCAGTAACATTTTCCACATAGTAATGCAAATATAGATGTTTCTATTTTATAGAAAAAAATGTTTTTGCAGATTTTTTCACTAAAAATACCCTCACATTTTCCTCAAGACGTCCTGACAAATAAAAAATTTGTTAAGGTAGACAAAAGAAAAGTTCTTCACTTTTTACAATCTATACAGTTATTTCATACACACGACCATAATTTATTTCAGCTTCCATCGCAATAGCAGAAAATTATCTTCTATGCCAACAGAATCCGTATACAGCTTCATTTCTTGCTCCTTCCAATATTCAATATATTCTTCTACTGATATGGGAGATACAAATTCGCCATCACTGCCATGAAATACCTTAGGAAATCGACCTTGATAATGACCTTGTTGTAAAATAACACCATCAGACACCACAGCAAAATTAAACTCACCACGGCAAATATAATGAAGCATTATTTTTCCTTTCTCTGCAACTGCCATTTCATACAAATAATCGTAATCCCGCTGTTTACTCATAAAAGTCATCAAGTCGACTTTTATTTCATCCGGAAGCGGATAAGTAAATTGTACGTCATATACTTTCATCACACTATCAGCCTTATTATCATATTGATAAATGCCATTGGCAAAAACATCACAATAATAAGCATTCCCGTCTACACTTTGCAAAGAGGAAGACATCAAAGGCATGGTAGGCATCTGAAAAGGCAAAACATGCACCCACTTCCCTATAGTATTCAAATCGGAATCGAAAGCATACAACAAATAAGCATTCTCACCTTCTACATACGTCTGGTGGTTGGAAGAAAGCAAATAACCATGATCCATACTCGTAATGTTCCACAACAATGATTTATCGACCTGCTTGGATGTTATAAAATTCCCTTGCAAATCGTATAGATACACTGTCGATGCATCCGTCAATATGGCAATATGTCCTTTTTTCCTGTCAATAGCAAAATCGTAAATATGTATATATTCACCGGGACCTTGCCCAATCCTTCCTATCCGGCGAAGGAATTTCCCTTGTTCATCGAACACGAAAATACTTTTCCGAATGACTTTATCGAGAACATAATACGTATTCTCGTATGTTTCTATCTTGGAAATATCACCTAATATAGCCACTTCGGAAGTATCGAGTGCTATCCAATCGATTACATTCATTACATCTGCTTGCGTCAAGACTTTAGCCGATGAATCTTCCAGCCTCAATCTATATTTACTTCCTCCTTGATTGCTTTCCCAACCGACACACGAAGTAATCAATAATATTAAATTTATTCCATATACCCACTTCATAAATGCAAAGTGTTATTTATTGATATCATACGATAATATTTCTATTCCTTTTTAACTCAACTTAATAAGAAGAAGTTCCTTTCGGACAATTCGTAACTCTCGCATTATCACATATTTCAATAACACTATGTACTTTATATTCCTCAACAGCGGTAATTCTCATACAAACCCATTTCCCCGTTTTATCATAACAAGAAGCCCAAGCTATTGGCCTAGTACAAACTCTTACAATATCTTCATTTTCACCCTGAGCCATTGCTTCTACTTGAGTTAAAATAATATCAAAATGAAAATCTCTAACCCGAGTCTTATAAATATTACTTCCTGCTACAAGAATAAGCAACAAAATAAATACTAATTTCAAGTTTTCATTTTCCTCTTTTGTTAATTATTTTACAGTTTCGGCGTGCAACAAATATAGATGTTTTGATTTTGTAAAAAAATGTTTTTGCAGATTTTTTCACTAAAAATCCCCTCACATTTCCTTCTAAACGCCCTGACAAATAAAAAAATTTGTTAAGACGTTTTATTGGATTTGCCAAAAGAAAATATACATATTTCTTGCATGAGAATAATACGCTTTATACATTTGCAAATGTTTTTTATATTTTATTTTTCAAATTTGCATACTATAAATAACACATACCTGCATGAAAAAGCATTTTCTCATTCTATCCGTTTGGGCATTATGCACTATTGTTCCGCTATCAGAAAGCGGATGTACAAATAAAGACCCGCAAATAGAATACGCGCTGCAGCTGGCAAAAGGAAACCGTCCGGAGCTGGAAAAGGTATTGAACCATTACCGGAACGACTCACTGAAACTGGAAGCGGCAAAGTTTCTTATCCGGAACATGCCGGGACATTACTCGTTTGCCGACAGTTCTGTGTACCGTTATTATAATGCTTTAGACTCTGCACTGAACACCATGAAAGGACGTTCGCCGTGGGAGGTGAAAGACTCGCTGGAAGTGGTGACAGACCATCTGCCGTTTTCGCTGAACACGACTACGGTGCCCGATGTGGAAATCATTACGGCCGACTATCTGATACAAAACATCGATACGGCTTTTACCCAATGGCACGAAGGGACATGGGCTACCCATCTCACGTTCGAACAATTTTGCGAATACCTGCTTCCATACAAAATAGACGACCTTTATGCTTTCGACAACTGGCGTGAGTATATGAAGTCCACATTCGGGCGCGAAATTGAAGTTCTGCAATATTGCGACTCGTACAAAAATTCGGCTATACAGGCAGCCACGCATGTCAACAAAAACCTGAGAAACGACTTGCATCCGGTATTTTCCATATCGAGGGTCTTCCCCATTTACCGCTTGTCTACCAAGGTCAAACAGCCTTTCGGACTATGCGATGATTACACAGCCATTGCTACGGCTGCCCTCAGAAGTTGTGGCATCCCTGTGGCATACGACTTTACCCCGCAATGGCCTTTCCGCTCGATGGGACATACATGGAATATTGTTTTGGCAAACAGCGGACAGCATATCCCGTTTGGTGGAGCAGATACCGACCCCGGACAGCCGCACAAACTGGATGAAAAAATGGCAAAAGTGTTCCGAAAGACTTACGTGGCCAACCCCGACTTACAGCGCTTGAACGAAACGGAGAAATACATTCCATCTACGTTCCGGACTGTCTTCATTAAGGATGTCACACCAGAATATATGGACTGCGCAGACATTGAAATAGCCATCGATGGTGAAGACAACCGCTACGCTTATCTTGCCGTATTCGATAACCATGCATGGGTACCTGTAGACTTCGCACGGATAGACAACGGGAAAGCATGTTTCCGAAATGTAGGAAAAAATATCGCTTACTTGCCCGTGCGCTACGAAAACGATGACACGCAAATACCTGCGGGAGACCCGTTTATTCTGACTTATTCCGGTAAAACAGAATACATAAAAGCGGACACACTACAAAAACAAACACTCATACTGAACCGGAAATACCCGATCTACCCGCATGCTTATACATGGGCATGGCGAACGGTAAACGGCGTTTTCCAAGCGGCAGACAATCCGGATTTCCACAACGCCATTACGGTACACACGATAAAAGAATGGGGAGTGACCGGCACTGAAGTACAGGTACCCGACTCGTGCGGGGCACACAGATACTGGCGATACTGGCAACCTCACGAATTCAACAACATGGCCGAAATTTATTTCGTAGAAAAAAACACGCATAAGTTTATTGAAGGGAAAATAATCGGTACCGACGGCGCATGGGGAGGAAATGAAAACCTTGACAAAACCAAGGCATTCGACCGCGACTTGCTGACGTATTTCGACGCCCCCGACCATGGTGCATGGGTAGGAATGGACTTTGGAAGCCCCATCAGCCTTGAAACTATTTTATACGTAGGACGTGGCGACGGGAACACCATAGAAATAGGAGATTCTTACGAGTTGTTTTATTGGGATAAAAAGACTTGGAAGTCTTTAGGAAAACAAACGGCAGAATGGATAACACTAACTTATTCTAACGCACCGACAGGAGCGTTATTCTGGCTAAGAGACTTGACTAAAGGTAAAGAAGAACGCATTTTTACCTATGAAAAAGGTAAACAAGTGTGGTGGTAAACCTCAATATTTTTCCAACAATAATCGGACTTTCTACAATGGACGCAATGAAAGAACAATATTCGTTCACTACGGCAGATGAAATTAAAGAGTTATTGGCAAAAAGACATTGGGAGGAACACGAACGGAAAGTGATATTAGCTTACTTCGAATCGAAGCAACATCACTTTCTGGCAAGATTGCGTGCACTGTATCCACTAATCAATGAAAACGATCTGCATCTCATTTTGCTTATATGCATGAATTTAAAAAGTCGGGAAATAGCCCGCCTGCTCAACATCAAAGTAAGCTCATTGGCAACAGCACGCTATCGGCTGATGAAAAAGATGAAAGAAGGTCATCATTCCAACATCAAACAGTTTATCTTGAATCTTTACCATGAAGAAGAACAAAAACCATAGACAAATTTCTGTATCTTACATTTGTCTATGGTTTAGATTTGCTTCTATCATTTCTTTTACAATAACTTTGCAATATGATTATTATTTAACAAACAAAAAATGAAAAAACACGCTTTTATTTCTTTTGCTGCAACATTATTCTTTTTTACAGCATTTTGTGGATGTAAAAAAGAAAACGTAGAGAAAACAAATAACAACGAATTGCCTTATTTAAACATTAAAATACCAGAAGACCAATCACAACTAACAGAAACTGATTTGAACATTTTAATGGAAGGATTTCAACGTTTAAATGTGCAACATAACAAAGAAGGTTTTTTAGTACCAACACTCAGTGCGCAAGAAGCAAACTTATCCAAAGAATTGTATGCTTACTTGATGCAAATGATTGATCATACAAATAAAATAATTAAAGGAAGCAGGGAATGGTCGGCTACACATCCCGGCATGTTACAATAAAAAATGAAAATCCGAATTATTTTATTTACAATAGTAGCGGTAGGTTTTATTGGCTATTGGCTATATACAGGAGTAAAATCCGCAAAGATGTTTAAAAGGAAGCGCATGTTTCTAAAACTATGTTTAAGCATTGTATGTTTTACTGTACTAATAGCAAGTACGATATGGTCGTTATTTTATCTATGGGACATAATATAACAGAATAAGATTTGTCTGTATATTTCAAGAAAAACGCCTTGACAAATTTTTATTTGATCAAGGCGTTTTTTCTCTCTCATCAAGGCATAACATATAAAAGGTGTATCATCTACATCGGGGTTCAACTATAAACCTCTGCATTCCAACATCCGGCAACAATACACAAGCGTACTTCATCCGAAAGGAATGATCCGACTAAAACTGGAAAAGCGCTGTCAATACGACACGATGATTCATCACCGATTCTGTTTCTATGGCTTTTGCCTTTGGCGTAAAGGTATTGCCATACCACGCATTGCACAACGAATATTCTACTCCCAACTTCCAATTCGGACGGTTGTAAGTAAGTTCTACAGAACCTGTAAGCAACTGGTCCAAATCGGTTCCCGTCCCAATTCTGCCATATAGAACGTTTCGTCCATCGCCCATATCCAACAAATCTTCCGAAGTTCCCAAATTCTTCAGATATCCAAAGAACAATGCAGGACGCCATATTTTCCCGTATGCAACATTGACCCATGTGGAAGACACCCGCAAAGGAGCATAGGTTTGCTCTCCGGTTGTTGCACTGATGGCTGTAATACCATATCCTCCCACTGTACTTGTTTGGGTAAGATTGGTACCCAACACGCTTTTTGCTGCAAACAACCAGTTTTCCCGGGTGTATTTGACATGTGCTTCGCCCGATAAACCTGTAACCCGTTCCGACACGTGATATGTTTTTCCATCTTCTGCAACTGACCGGGTACGCGGAGTTATGGAACTGACATGTCCGCCAACTCCCATCAGCAATCCTTCTTTCTTATAGTCAACGCCCAAATAAAACTCGGGCACACAACTTTTCTTTATGAAGTTCTGACTTTTTTGTGTAGCAGTTTCACCCACATTGTCCGATTTGGGACCTACCGACAAATATTGAGACTGCCAAATAGCTGCAGTCGTAAGTGTAAAAGACTTGGCGGTGTACCGATAACGAATTTGCGGAGCACGACTGAACGGCTGATACGGAGCACCCATATTCAGATTTAATATTTCAGGAGCCACATCTCCATACAAAGGATGCCACGTTTGTCCGACCAAAAGAGCCGATTTTCCCCAATCTAAATTAAAATAGGCATGACGGATGCGGAATAACGAATAAGTAGTTCCTGAACCACGGAAATCGACTTCTACCTTTGCCGAGGTCTTGGCTTTTCCAAGCTTCGGACCGGAAACATCGATACCCAACCGCGTATACAGGGTATAAAAACTACCATTGGGCTCATCATTCAAATCGTTGCCTGCCGGGTCTTTTTCTTCCCTCAGCGGATACATGTAAAACAATCCGTCTACTGTTTCCGAATTCGACCGCGTATTGTAAAACAAATCGGTACGGATTTGACCGTAAAATTTATAATCGAAACCTTTCTTTTGGGCAGAGATTTCTGCTATCGCACATATAAACACGACCAATAAAATGCCAGTCTTTCTCATTGTCTTTTCTATCTCTTTTTAAAAATAAAATCCAAAACCTAATCTAAACCCCAGTTTACTATAATCGGAACAATTTACAAAACTTAAATCGTAATATACAGCCGGCTCTATCGTGATGGTTTTATTCAGGAAAAAAGCGTAGCCCAACTCGGGAGTGAGACAAACCAGATTTTTCCGATAAATGCTGTTCGAGAGATATTTATAAGCCAATCCTAACCCGCCATACACACCACAATTGGAAAAATAGTAGCGTGCGCCGGCACCAAAACTGGTTTCATCCATGCCATGTTCTACATAATTACCCTTAAAGACAAGCAGCATAGCCAGATTGTCTGCTATAAAAGCTCCACCACCCGTACTGAATCCCAAATTTGTCCCTTCATATTTACTATGCGAAAGGTTCAGTCCCGTAACCGATGTATTCAGGTACCATGTACCTTTCTCGAACTGTGCATACGCTTGCGTAGCAGCAACCAGTACCCAAAGCACTAACATTATTTTTTTCATCATATCGTTTCCTTTTAAATGTCATTACATTTTTACAAAATCCCCTATCGTTTATAATAAAAAGCCCTCAGCTTTTTACCGTCGAACAAACTATGATAACAGGCAAAAATACGAATTTAATATGAGATAACAACCAATTGTTTGTATATTTGCCAACCAAAATTCGATATATGCATATTCTCAGAAAAATTATATCTTGCCTGCTTTTTGTATTAGGAACGTCATCCGCTTTTGGATATTCTTTCCCCAAACATGAAATTCGGGCTGTATGGATTACAACTTTAGACGGCTTGGACTGGCCTACTGCCCAAGCAACGGGTAAGAAAGGAATAGAAAAACAAAAACAAGAGCTCTGCCATATCTTAGACCGGTTGAAACAAGCTAACTTCAATACGGTCTTACTCCAAACCCGCATTCGCGGAGATGTTATTTATCCGTCTTTATACGAACCATATACGACATCGCTGACAGGAGAAACAGGCAAAAACCCCGGATACGACCCACTTCGGTTTGCCATAGAAGAATGTCACAAAAGAGGCATGGAACTACATGCGTGGATTGTTACTATCCCTGTTGGTTCTGTACAACAAATCAAGTCGCGTGGCACAAAATCGGTAGTCAGAAAGAAACCGTCCATCTGCAAATTGTATCAAAAGGCATGGTATCTTGACCCGGGAAATCCACAAACTGATGACTATTTAGCCGGCATAGTGCGTGAAATTGTTTCACAATATGATGTCGATGGCATTAACTTCGACTATATTCGTTATCCGGAGCAGGCTGAAAAATTTCCCGACAAAGACACTTATGCCCAATATGGAAGAGGGAAAAACAAACATCAATGGAGAAGAGACAACATAACCCGCATTGTACAACGACTTCATAATGAAATTAAATCGGTGAAACCTTGGGTAAAGGTAAGCAGCTCCCCCATTGGCAAATACAATGATACCAACCGGTATTCATCGCATGGATGGAATGCATATAAAACAGTTTATCAGGATGCCCAACAATGGTTGGAAATGGGCATACACGATATTTTGTTCCCTATGATGTATTTTCAAGACAACCAGTTCTATCCTTTTGTTTTAGACTGGAAAGAAAATGACAATGGGAAATGGATTGTTCCCGGACTGGGTATCTATTTTTTAAATCACAAAACAGCCAACTGGACAATCAATGATATTGTACGTCAACTTTATTTCCTGCGCAATATTCAGGCAGACGGACAGGCTTATTTCCGAAGCCGCTTTTTGCTGGATAATACACAAGGGATTTTCGACGAGCTGCAATCGTACTTCTACTTGATTCCTGCCGTTGTTCCTCCCATGACATGGACAGACAGCATTGCTCCTGCTACACCTACCGAACCGGTATTCACTTCATTGGAAAGAGGAGTACACTTGCAATGGAAGGCTTCATCGGACAATCTGTCTCCGGTTTATTACCGCATTTATGCTTCAGATGCTTATCCGGTAAACATCGACAACCCTGCCAACCTTATTCATGCACGAATAGAAGATACACAATATACGTTCTTGCCGGAATTTCCATGGCAGGAACCTTTTTACTGGGCTGTGACAGCCGTCGACAGATGTGGAAACGAAAGCCTCCCCTTAGAAATGAACCATCCGCTCTTTTTGAAATAGAAACAGAATACCTCCCGAAGCAAGTTCTAATCTATATTTTTGATTCAGACAAGGCTAAATTATGAAATAAATCATTACTTTTGTATTCATTAAAACTTATACATTATTCTTATGAGTAACCAACGATATATGCAACGTGGCGTTTCTGCATCGAAAGAGGATGTACACAACGCAATAAAAAACATAGATAAAGGTATTTTCCCCAAAGCATTCTGTAAAATTATCCCGGATATTTTAGGAGGAGATCCTGAATATTGCAACATCATGCATGCCGATGGTGCAGGAACAAAATCATCATTGGCTTATCTGTACTGGAAAGAAACAGGCGATTTGTCTGTATGGAAAGGCATTGCACAGGATGCACTGATTATGAACATAGACGATTTGCTCTGCGTAGGAGCTGTCGACAACATATTGGTTTCATCTACTATCGGGCGCAACAAGTTACTGGTACCGGGCGAAGTGATTTCGGCAATCATCAACAGTACGGACGAATTGCTTGCAGAACTGCGTGAAATGGGTGTAGGTGTTTATGCAACAGGCGGCGAAACAGCAGATGTAGGCGACTTGGTACGCACCATTATTGTAGACTCTACCGTAACCTGCCGCATGAAACGTGCCGATGTCATAGATAACGCAAACATCCGCCCGGGAGACGTTATCGTAGGACTTGCCTCATACGGTCAAGCTACTTATGAAAAAGAATACAACGGTGGTATGGGAAGTAATGGATTAACCAGTGCACGCCACGATGTATTCGCGAAATACCTCGCAGAGAAATATCCCGAAAGTTATGACCATGCAGTCCCTGAAGAATTGGTGTACAGCGGTCGTTTGAAATTGACAGACTCGGTTGAAGGTTCACCTATCAATGCCGGGAAATTGGTATTGTCTCCAACACGTACCTATGCACCGGTGGTAAAGAAACTGCTCGATGCTTTGCGTCCGCATATCCATGGTATGGTACATTGCTCGGGAGGTGCACAAACAAAGGTTCTTCATTTCGTTGGTGACAATTGTCGCGTAATTAAAGATAATCTTTTCCCCGTTCCTCCATTATTCCGCACCATCAAAGAACAAAGTGGTACTGATTGGGACGAAATGTATAAAGTCTTTAACATGGGACACCGTTTGGAGGTATATCTTTCACCCGAACATGCTGAAGATGTCATCGCAATTTCAAAATCGTTCAATATCGATGCACAGATTGTCGGACGCATTGAAGAAAGCAAACACAAAAAACTGATTATCCGAAGTGAGTTTGGAGAGTTTACGTATGAATAAATAATATTAAGTGATATTTGTTTCTATAAACCGGTTTTTCTATTGTTACTTAGGGAGTATTGGAAGAATCGTATTATAAACTATTGTCAAACTGAATTATCTTATACAAAAGACTTGTAAGAAAACATTAAAAAAACATCTAATAAAGATATAAATAAAGAATAAAATAAATGTCGGAAAACAATACATTATTAGAAAAATTAGACGGTCTTGTAGCACGCTTTGAAGAAGTATCAACTTTAATAACAGACCCTTCCGTTATCGCCGACCAGAAACGATATGTAAAACTCACCAAGGAATACAAAGAATTAGGCGACTTAATAAAAGTGCGCAAAGAATATTTGCAATGTCTAAACGGATTGGAAGAAGCTAAGATTATGATGAGCGAAAGTGATCCGGAGCTGAAAGAAATGGCACGTGAAGAAATAGCCGCTTGCGAAGCACGTATTCCGGAGCTGGAAGAGGAAATCAAACTCTTGCTCATCCCTGCCGACCCACAAGACGATCGCAACGCTATCCTTGAAATCCGCGGAGGGACAGGAGGTGATGAAGCAGCTATCTTCGCAGGAGACCTTTTTCGTATGTATTCGAAATATTGCGAACGCAAAGGCTGGAAAATGGAAGTATCGAGTTCCAGCGAAGGCACATCGGGTGGATTTAAAGAAATCATTTGCTCTATTTCCGGCGAAAAGGTATATGGTACCTTGAAATACGAATCGGGAGTACATCGTGTACAACGCGTACCTGCAACCGAAACTCAAGGACGTGTACATACTTCAGCAGCATCTGTTGCCGTATTGCCAGAAGCAGAGCCTTTCGATGTAGAAATTAATGAAGGCGAAATCAAATGGGACACATTTAGAAGCGGCGGCGCAGGAGGACAAAATGTAAACAAGGTGGAATCGGGTGTACGCTTGCGCTATAATTGGAAGAATCCTAATACGGGCATAGTTGAAGAAATCCTGATAGAATGTACTGAAACACGCGACCAACCCAAGAATAAAGAACGTGCGCTTTCACGATTGCGTACTTTCATATACGATAAAGAACACCAAAAGTATATTGATGACATCGCCTCGAAACGAAAGACAATGGTAAGCACCGGAGACCGGTCGGCTAAGATTCGTACATATAATTATCCGCAAGGACGCATCACCGACCACCGCATCAATTATACTATTTATAACCTTTCTGCTTTTATGGACGGAGACATACAAGACTGTATCGACCACCTGATTGTTGCGGAAAATGCCGAAAGACTAAAAGAAAGCGAATTATAACCTTTAGACAGACCTGAGCCATGAATAAACCATGGGTTCAACAAATAACCAATACCCTTGCAGGGACGTTTAAAAAGACATTGAAACGATTCCCTGTAACGGTAGTATTTGGTCTTTCCCTAACTATTTATCTGATTTATCTGATTGCGACAGAAAATACAGGAACAGACAAAAAATTGGTTTGGATTATAGGATACTATCTCTCAGTAGGGACACTTCTTTCGCTTACTCTTCATTTATGGAGTGAGGAAATGCTTCAGCCAATACACAAAACCATTACCCACATTCTTCCTCACGGATTATTGATAGCAGATGCTTTGTTCTTATATTCTCTCTCTCCTGATCAATCGTTAACAGAAATTGGTATTGCGCATGGAGCCGCTATCTTTGCCATTGGCCTATCTGTTTTTTTTCTTTCTTTCTCACGAACTAAGAACGATATGCCAAGCTGGAATTTCACATCCGCCAGCTTTGCAGCCTTTATCACATCCCTACTTGTAGGAGGAATCATGAGTCTCGGGATCTGCTTGCTAATCTATTCTTTAGAAGCCCTATTCAATACCAGAATCAATGAAAAATGCTATGCCTATATCGTAACCATATGTAACGTATTCCTCTCCTTGCTTTTGTTTCTCGGGATGCTTCCACAAGGAAAAGAAAAACATAACGGCTTTTCCCGCCCCAATTCTTTCTTGAACGGAATTATTCATTATCTGTTCCTACCCTTGGAAATGGGCTATATCTTTGTACTCTACCTGTATGCCGCCAAAATACTTATCACGTGGGAACTTCCTACAGGATGGGTATCTTGGTTGGTCACTATTATGGTAAGCGGATGCATTGCGATAGAATTCGGGCTTTATCCTTCCCGCATGGGAAGAACAAAACGGATGGACGAACGTATCGCATACGGGCTTCCACTCTTAGCATTGCCGTTATTGGTATTAATGACAGTCAGCATTGCACGCCGATTCCAAGATTATGGCATCAGCATCAACCGTCTTTATCTAATTACATTCAACATTTGGTGCTACATTGTCTGCATCGGATTGATCATCAACAAAGCACGACGCATCAATTGGATACCGATTTCATTTTCTGTGTTATTCCTGCTAACGTCTGTCCTTCCAATAAACTATGCCAGTATAACCCGAAACAAAATTTATGCTGATATAGAATACAAATTAAAGGAATCGGGGTTATCTTCCCTACCATTGTCTAAAGAAGCATATGATAACTGGCTAAAATCGCTCCCTTATATCCAAGCATCAGATATTAATAACCGAATAAGATACATGCGAAACATGTTTGGATGGGAAAGCATAAACGATTTAGTAGACAAAGATATATCGGTATATTCGATTCCGGAACCCGAATCTCAAGAATTTTCATATCAAGGAGAAGCCGACTTATCCATTCCTGTTCCCATCCCCGAAGGATACACCCGAATGCAGGAAATCGATGAATACATAACAGGAATGAATACCTCCCTACCCGACAAATGGTGGGATACCAGCTTCTTACCCGTACCGATCGAAGAAACCGGCGACTCTATCTATTTCGATATGGAAACAATAAAAACACTTCAAACATACCAATCTGAGGGAACACCTCACACTATATTCGAGATGCCTCCCACAATTCTGCAGTGCAATACACCCGAAAAATGCTTCATGCTGACCAGCTTTTCTTTAAATTATACTGAAACCAACATAGAAGATACACACTTGTCTTTCAAAGGCTATCTCTTTTATCAAAAATAAATTCAAAACATACTAATATGAACAAACAAGAACTTTTTGAGAACATCAAGCGCAAACAATCCTTCCTTTGCGTAGGACTAGACACCGACATCAAAAAAATCCCGGAACATTTGTTGAAAGAAGAAGACCCGATTTTCGCATTCAATAAAGCCATCATAGACGCAACCGCCCCTTATTGCATCGCTTATAAACCCAATCTGGCTTTCTATGAAAGCATGGGCGTAAAGGGATGGATGGCTTTCGAAAGAACCGTAGAGTACATCAAGAAGAATTATCCCGACCAATTTATCATTGCCGATGCCAAGCGCGGAGACATCGGAAACACCTCGGCAATGTATGCCCGCACCTTCTTTGAAGAACTCGATATCGACTCAGTAACCGTAGCTCCCTATATGGGCGAAGACAGCGTAAGCCCTTTCCTCACCTACGGAGGCAAATGGGTTATCCTTTTGGCATTGACATCCAACAAGGGTTCGCACGATTTCCAACTGACAGAAGATAAAGACGGAGAACGCCTGTTCGAAAAAGTATTGCGCAAATCGCAAGCATGGGCTAACGATGAAAACATGATGTACGTAGTAGGTGCCACCCAAGGACGAATGTTTGAAGACATCCGCCGCATTGCACCTAATCACTTCTTATTAGTTCCGGGCATCGGTGCACAAGGAGGCTCATTAGAAGAAGTCTGCAAATACGGAATGACCCCTCAATGCGGACTTATCGTCAACTCAAGCCGTGCCATCATTTATGCAGACAAAAGCGAAAACTTTGCACAAGCCGCCATGAATGAAGCCGAAAAAGTACAAAAACAAATGGCGGAACAATTGAAAGCTGCTCATATCGTTTAAAAACGTCAAGCAAAACCCATAGAAACAACATGATGAAAGAAAAACACGTCAGGTCGTTTTTATTTGAACGACCTGACGTGTTTTTCTTTTTCCCCCAATTGAAAATCATACCTTCCCCGACAAAATCATATATTTTATTGCCAATACTCAAACCATTTTTATAGCTCCAAAGCAACTTTTCATATCTTATTCAATAAATAAATTAGCATTTTGTACGGATATATAAAAAAAAACACGTAATTTGCATAATTAATCGAAAGAGTATATATAAAAGCAATTAGAAAAATTAAACAATATACCAAAGTTATGGAGTTCTCAGCCAAGCAAATTGCAACATATCTTCACGGAGAAATAGTGGGCAATGAAAATGAAACCGTACACACGTTTGCCAAAATAGAAGAAGGGGTTCCCGGTGCCATTTCGTTTTTGTCCAATCCTAAATATACACATTACATATATACGACCCAATCGTCTATCGTACTGGTCAACAAAGATTTAAAACTCGACCATGATGTCAAGACAACATTAATCAAAGTTGACAATGCATACGAAAGTCTTGCACAACTCCTAACGTTATACGAACAAAGCAAACCTAAAAAAACAGGAATCGACCCATTGGCTTCTATAGCCCCGACAGCAAAAATAGGCAACAATGTTTACATAGGTCCTTTCGCATGTGTAGAAGACGGTGCCGAAATTGGCGATAATACATACATACACCCACATGTTACAATAGGATGCCATGCAAAAGTAGGGAATAACACCACCTTATACCCTCACGTAACCATTTACCAAGATTGTCATGTAGGCAATAATTGTATCCTACATGCAGGATGCGTAATTGGTGCAGACGGTTTCGGATTCGCTCCTTCATCGCAAGGCTATGATAAAATCCCACAAATCGGCATTGTCATCATCGAAGACAATGTAGAAATCGGAGCAAACACATGTGTAGACCGTGCCACTATGGGAGCGACCATAATTCACCAAGGCGTGAAATTAGACAACCTTATTCAAATAGCCCACAATGTAGAAATTGGGAGCCATACAGTAATGGCTTCGCAAGGAGGTGTGGCAGGATCGGCAAAAATAGGCGAATGGTGCGTTTTTGCCGGGCAAGTGGGAATAGCAGGACATATCAAAGTTGGCGACCATGTAACCATTGGTGCCCAATCAGGGATACCGGGAAACACAAAATCCGGAAGCACTTTGATGGGATATCCAGCCGTTGACCCGAAAATATTCGCCCGCTCTTCGGTTATTTTTAAAAAACTTCCCGAAATGTATACCGAATTGCAAAATCTACAAAAAGAAATAGATGAATTAAAAAAACAACTTAATAAATAAACCCATGTTGAAACAAAAAACATTGAAAGGCAGTTTTACACTGAACGGTAAAGGACTTCATACCGGAGTCAAACTAACCGTAACATTCAATCCTGCCCCCGAACACCACGGTTATAAAATCCAACGCATAGACTTGGACGATCAGCCTATAGTCGATGCAATAGCAGACAATGTGGTAGATACCACACGTGGTACTGTTTTAGCTAAAAACGGGGTAAAAATAAGTACCGTAGAGCATGCTATGGCAGCCTTATATGCTGTTGGTATTGATAATTGTTTAATCCAAGTAAACGGACCGGAATTACCTATTTTGGACGGAAGTTCGAAAGCATATATCGAATGCATCCAGCGAGTAGGCATTGAAGAACAGACTGCACCGAAAGATTGTTATATCATAAAATCGAAAATTGAATTCCGCGACGAAGAAACAGGGTCTTCTATCATCGTATTACCAGATGACAAGTTCAGCTTAAACGTACTGATATCCTACGATTCCAAGATTCTGACAAACCAATATGCAACATTGGAAAACATGGAAGACTTCCCTACGGAGATAGCATCAGCCCGCACGTTTGTTTTTGTAAGAGAAATCGAGCCTTTATTAAATGCCGGACTTATAAAAGGAGGCGATTTAGACAATGCAATCGTCATTTATGAAAAACAGATGACTCAAGAAAATTTTGACAAACTGGCCGATGTAATGGGAGTTCCTCACATGGATGCAAATCATTTAGGATACATTAACCATATTCCTTTGGTCTGGCCAAACGAACCGGCTCGTCACAAATTACTCGATCTTATTGGAGACTTAGCCTTAATAGGGAAACCCATTAAAGGACGCATCATCGCTACACGTCCGGGACACACCATAAACAACAAATTTGCACGTCAGATGCGCAAAGAAATCCGTCTGCATGAAATACAAGCCCCTATTTACAACTGCAACGAAGCTCCATTAATGGACGTAAATCGCATCCGGGAATTACTTCCACATCGCTATCCGTTCCAATTAGTCGATAAGGTTATTGCAATCGGAGCCAATCATATTGTCGGAATAAAAAACGTTACTTCTAACGAGCCTTTTTTCCAAGGGCACTTCCCGCAAGAACCTGTCATGCCTGGCGTTCTTCAAGTAGAAGCAATGGCACAAGTAGGAGGTTTATTAGTCTTAAATTCATTGGATGAACCGGAGAAATATTCAACTTATTTTTTAAAGATAGACAATGTTAAGTTCCGCCAGAAAGTTGTTCCGGGAGACACCCTTATTTTCCGCGTTGAATTGGTTGCTCCTATACGCCGTGGCATTTCATCTATGAAAGGATACATTTTCGTAGGCGAGAAAATTGTTTGCGAAGCTGAATTTATGGCTCAAATCGTAAAAAACAAATAAAATAATATGATTAGTCCTTTAGCATATATACACCCTGAAGCAATTATTGGGGAAAACGTAGAGATAGGTCCTTTTGTTTATATCGACAAAAATGTAATTATAGGCGACAATAATTTAATTATGCCCAATGCCAACATCTTGTACGGCGCACGCATAGGAAATAACAACCGTATCTTTCCGGGAGCTGTTATCGGGGCTATTCCGCAAGACCTGAAGTTCAGAGGAGAAGAAACCACCGCCGAAATAGGTGATAACAATACTATCCGCGAAAACGTTACCATCAACCGTGGAACAGCATCCAAAGGAAAAACAATTGTAGGTAACAACAATCTATTAATGGAAGGCGTACACGTAGCCCATGATGTACACGTTGGAAGTGGATGCATCATCGGAAATTCCACAAAGATTGCAGGAGAAGTTATTATTGATGATAATGCCATCGTCAGCGGAGCAGTATTAATGCACCAATTTTGCCATGTAGGAGGTTATGTAATGATTCAAGGCGGATGCCGGTTCAGCAAGGATATTCCTCCTTTCATTATCGCCGGACGCGAACCGATTGCATATAGTGGCATAAATATTGTCGGTTTACGTCGCCGCGGATTCACAAACGAATTAATAGAACATATACACAATGCTTACCGCATTATCTACAATAACGGAAAGAACGTAACCGATGCCCTGCAACAAGTAAAAGAAGAGATTCCGATGAGCCCCGAAATCGAATACATCGTTTCTTTTATTGAAAAATCCGAAAGAGGTATCATTCGTTAAGGGCTCAAAATTGTATTTTTCAAAAACAATCTATAAAAAGACAAGGCAATGATCTTTAAATTTAGAATTATATCAGATGAAGTCGATGATTTCTTAAGAGAAATAAAAATCGATTCCGAATCTTCCTTTTACGACTTACACGAAGCAATTCTTACGTCTACGGGTTATAAAGACGACCAAATGACATCCTTTTTCATTTGCGATGACGATTGGGAAAAAGAAATTGAAATTACGCTGGAAGACATGGGTAATAACAACTCGGAAGAGGATACATTTGTTATGAAGAATGTAAGACTTAGCGAATTATTGGAAGACGAAAAACAAAAACTTCTATACGTATTCGATCCCTTTGCCGAACGCGTTTTCTTCATAGAGCTTTCAGAAATTATTACAGGAAAAGATTTACAACACGCCATTTGCTCCCGAAAAGAAGGCAATCCGCCACAACAAACAATCGACTTCGATGCGCAGATGGGCAATTCGGCTACTTCGACCGACCTTGATGAGAATTTCTATGGCGATCAAGATTTCGACATTGACGATTTTGATCCCGACGGCTTCAATGTAGGTAGTGAGGGGAATCCTTACGATGATGACAGATATTAAAAAAATCGAATTATTTTTTACAGGCACAAGGTTCTAATTTAAATCGTGTGTCTGTATTTTTATATCCCAACATGAATAAACCAACGCTACTCGTCCTCATAGGTCCTACGGGAATAGGAAAAACCGAACTAAGTTTATCTATTGCCGAGCATTATCACGCCCCTATCATATCGGCAGACTCCCGGCAACTGTATGCCGACTTAAAAATAGGAACTGCAGCTCCAACCGAAGAACAATTGGCACGTATCCCTCATTATTTTGTAGGAACATTAAAACTTACCGACTATTATAGTGCAGCCCAATACGAAACGGAAGTTATGCAGAAACTAAAAGATTTGTTCCTCGAAAATAACATTATCTTACTTACAGGAGGATCGATGATGTATATAGACGCTATTTGCAAAGGCATTGATGACATTCCGACTGTCGATTCGGATACACGTACCCTGATGATGCAAAAATATGAGCAAGAAGGATTAGAACAACTTTGCAGGGAATTAAGACTTCTTGACCCTGAATATTATGCAATTGTAGACAGGAAAAATCCTAAACGGGTTATACATGCGCTCGAAATATGTTACATGACGGGAAAAACCTATACTTCATTTCGGACTCAAACTTGCAAAAAGCGCCCGTTTCAGATTATAAAAATCGGATTAAAACGTGAACGTGAAGAGCTTTATGCACGCATCAATCAACGAGTTGATGACATGATACAAAACGGATTGGTAGATGAAGCGCGGAAAGTTTATCCTTTCCGAGAATTAAACTCACTGAATACAGTAAGCTATAAAGAACTATTCAATTATTTCGACGGGATATGGGATTTGCCTTTCGCAATTGAAAAAATAAAACAAAACTCTCGCATCTACTCCCGGAAACAAATGACATGGTT
>DXCG01000102.1 GCA_019116145.1 Candidatus Phocaeicola gallistercoris | reverse complement strand
CAATAATGCAGGTAGTAGCCGAAGGCTCTGCAACTACATGGAGCATGAAGATATGCAGCGTATGGAACAGGGAATCTATACCGAAGGTTTTTTCAATCTGACAGATGATAATATCTACAAATCACAGGTTATAAAAGACATCGATACTAATATCGGGCAACTCATGAAAACGGATGCCAAGTTTTACGCTATCCATGTCAGCCCATCGGAACAGGAACTTCGAGCAATGGGCAGCACCGAACAGGAACAAGCTGAAGCCATGAAACGGTATATCCGTGAAGTGGTTATTCCCGAATATGCAAAGAATTTCAACAGAGGGCTATCGGCAGAAGACATAAAGTTTTACGGGAAGATACATTTCAGCCGGGACAGGTCAGACAACGAACTGAATATGCATTGCCATTTGATTGTCAGCCGGAAAGACCAGAGCAACAAAAAGAAACTCTCCCCACTCACCAACCATAAGAATACCACGAAAGGGACGGTCAAGGGCGGTTTCGATAGAAAGAACCTGTTTCAACAGGCGGAACAGGGATTTGACAGGCTATTCAACTATGACAGGCAATTAACCGAATCCTTTGAATACTACAATACCATGAAGAACGGCAGCATCTCCGACCAACTCAATATGCAAGAACAAGCAATTAGGCAAACGAAAGACAATCAGCAAAATATCTCTTTCGGTGAAAGAGAAAAGAAACAGACAGTAAGCGTACCGGATTTAGGGTTAGGCTCCGTTTTGGGTATCCTTACCCCGGAACCGGGCAACGGCAACGAAGAACAGCCCCTAAAACTACCCAAGAAAAAGAAGAAACCCAAACGGGGAATTAGAAGATAATAAGCATGAACGAATACGAAGAAATAAGGAGAGCCATAGATATATACCTGATGGAACGGTTTAAGTACCGTTTATCTCTGGTATATCTGACACCCGACAATATTGTTTCCACCCGAAGAGTTAGCCAGATAGACCTGTATTTACGCATCCGACGAGTGGCAAGTCTGTTTCCGCCGGATTGTCTGATTATCGCCCGGCTCAGCTTCTCAAAAGAACGTGTAGGGCATGGTTCTCACTTCGTCCGGTTTTTAGCTGAAACAGCCTTAAAACATGGATTCAGACATATTGGTATCGAATCCGTTAATGAGAAGAGCAGGGCATTTGCTGAAAAGTTAGGTTTTTATTCGATAGACGGTTTTAACTATGCCGTATCAATAGAAAATCTTATTTTTTATTTTTCAATGGATTAAGGTAATCCTTTATTTATCTGCACACAAAGATATATTCCAAGAATAAAACGTCAATGCCAAGCCCTACGGGTTTGGAGGAATTTCTTCCTTTTTGCTTCACAAAAAGAGTAAATTCCTCCAAAGCATTGCCTTATTTATTCTTTCCATAAGAGAGGTGTTTATCAGATAAAAAAAGGAAAAATATATGTAGGGAATTAGAGAAAGATTTCGTAGATTTGCAGTGAGTTATTTGAGGAAATGCAGCGAAAAACGCAGAAATAGGCACGGTTGCCATCTCGTTACCTCTATCGCTGAAAATCTCGCTTACAGCCTTTTGTTCAAAAGGTTATCTCCCGAAGATAATTTTATAAAATAAGCAATCGTCTTTTTCAAACCCTCTTCAAGGGAAATACGAGGACTCCATCCGTCCAATCGGCTACAAGCCAACGTAATGTCCGGCTTGCGGCGATGCGGATCATCTACAGGCATTAGCACAGATACTGCCGGTATACGAATCATGTTATTCATTCTATTAGATTTAAAATTAATTTTTCTCTTATTTTACGAATATACACATTTTCATTGACAAAAGCAAGAGAAAACGCTTTTTTAACACAACAAATCTCTTTCTCATCTAAAATAGATAACAAATTTTGGGTCAGTAGATTTTAGAATATGAAACTGAACACCCTAAAAAACAAAAAAGCGATAGTTCTCTTTTCTAACCACCGCTCACTTCTAAAAGAACCCCCATTAATAGGGTTCTTGCATCTCATTTTCATCTACTTTTGTTATCCTTCTTTCTTTTTTACCTCAAAGCAATCACTAATTCCTATTAAACATTTAATTCCTGAAAACTCATCTTTTTATTTACTAATACCTAAAAACAAAAACATCTTTTAAACCTTAAACCTAATACCTCTTTACTTGCTTTGAATCTTTATTACCTTTTTCAAATTTAAGTCTAATACCTTTAGTTTCTGTATAGTGTCTAATACCTATTGTGCTTATCTTTGTACTATTGGTTTCACAACCACGATGCAAAGATATGGCTTTTTTCATTACCCGCAATAGGCAATCGGGAATTATTATAAAAAATGCTATTTTTCTTGATGTAAATCATTTCATAACCTTCAACATATACCTAAAAAAGGTACTTCACATGTATAAATAGCCACTCCGTGCACGGTAACGGTATTCTTTTTCATGCAAATAGTCATTTATAGCCTCTTCAACGTACTTGTTTAAAACGCAACTCTAATGAAGCGTTTTTAAGCGAAATGTTAAAGAACTAATCCTTCTTTTAGTTTTAAAATACGCTGATTACTGCTTCCACGGAATTCCAAACGTGGAGAGTAAAGTGATTGTTCAAACCGTCCGTCGACCAAAACATCCATGTAGGCAAGAATGGGACGGCGTAACGGGTCGGTAAGTAATTCTTCGTAAGTATATCCAGTATAACACCAAATATTCAGTCCGGTTTGTTCACGAAACTTTCGGATAACAGGTAAGAAGTCTTTAGGGGAAAAGAACGGATCACCTCCGGAGAAAGTGATTCCGTCTAATAGAGGATTGGCATTGATTTGGGATATGATTCTGTCAATAACCTCATCGGTCAAAGGAGAGCCGGCTAAGGGATTCCACGATTCAGGATTGTGGCATCCTTTGCATCGATGATTGCACCCGGCAAGGTAAATAGAAAAC
>DXCG01000101.1 GCA_019116145.1 Candidatus Phocaeicola gallistercoris | reverse complement strand
ATGACCGATGGGGAAATTGCAGAAAAAATCAATGAATTGTTCGATTTACGCCCACGCGCCATCGAAGAACGGTTAAAACTTCGCAATCCTATTTACAGCGAAACTGCTGCTTACGGGCACATGGGACGTGAACCACAAACAGTTGTCAAACATTTCGAATCGGCTTACGAAGGAAACAAAGACATTAAAGTTGAACTCTTCACATGGGAAAAATTAGACTACGTAGACAAGATTAAAACTGCATTTGGCTTAAAATAATATAGAAAACAAAGACATGGATTCTCGGAATAAAACCAAGAGTCTGTGTCTTTATTTATCTACCACATTTACATGAACAACATAAAAAACATTTGTGTTTACTGCGCCTCAAGTGCACAAATCTCTCCCGTCTATATAAAAGCTGCTGAACTTTTAGGACAAATTATGGCTCAAAAAAGCATCGGATTAATCAATGGTGCCGGGAAAATGGGATTAATGAAACATATCAGCGACACCGTTCTTGCTTACGGAGGAACGGTAACGGGAATTATCCCTCACTTCATGGTAAAACAAAATTGGCACCACACCGGATTAACCCAACTGATAGAAACCGAAACAATGCACGAGCGCAAAAGTTTGATGGCAAAAATGTCAGATGCCATCATCGCACTTCCGGGTGGATGTGGCACAATGGAAGAGCTTTTAGAAATTATCACATGGAAACAACTTGGTCTTTACGCCCATCCTATTGTGATATTAAACACCAATGATTTTTATACTCCACTAATCGGTATGCTGAAAAAAGCCATCGATGAACATTTCATGCGCCCCGAACACAAAAAACTTTGGATAGTGGCAACCACCCCCAAAGAAGCAATAGAACAATGTTGTACTCTCTCACCTTGGAACAAAAATATCTGTAAGTTTGCTCATTTATGAAATACACATTTTGCAACGCACAAACACCCCACAACTCCAATCGAGAGTTCCCGGCACAAATTACAACACAAGCCTCGGATATAGGAATAACAGGAGAACCTCTGCCCTATTCCTTAGGCTCAGACCCTTTTGTCACTTGCTTATTGTTTTTTTGTTTTATCCTATTTATACAAGCACTGAAAAACAGAAAAAAAGTAATACTCCAGCATCTTAAAAATATTTTTCAATATAAAAAACGTACCAGCCTGTTCGATGAATCACTAAATTCAGACAGCCGCTATATTGTCATATTGACTATTATTACCTGTATACTTTCGGCTCTTTGTATCTACAAATATTTTATAAACAACCATCAAATACAATCCCCCCAACCAGCACACACCGTTTTGTTGATGTGTACCTATACAGGAATGATTCTCATTTACTTTATCATCAAACGCGGACTATATGCTTTTATCAATTGGATATTTTTCGACAAAGAAAGAAACACAACATGGATGCAAGGATATTCCGATTTGATTGGCGGCCTAAGTTTTATTCTTTTTCCCTTTATCTTAATCAGTATCTATCTAAATCTAAATTTCAATATTTATCTCATATCAATACTATTTATCATCATTTTTGCCAAAATATTACTATTTTATAAATGTATTAAGAACTTTTTTTATCAAATTCATGGTTTTCTACATTTAATTGTATACTTTTGTGCCCTTGAAATAATACCACTTCTTATTTTATTGAAAGAGGTAAACTATGTAAATGGCATTTTGATATTAAAAACTTTAGAACATTGAAGATAAAGAAAGTCCTTGTTTCTCAGCCTAAACCAACATCGGAAAAGTCACCTTATTTCGATATAGCTGAAAAATACGGTGTGAAAATAGATTTTCGCCCGTTCATTAAAGTGGAGAGTTTGTCTGCTAAAGAATTCAGACAGCAAAAAATCTCTATCTTAGATCATACTGCAATCGTGTTTACCTCACGTCATGCTATCGATCACTTTTTTAACTTATGCACGGAAATGCGTATTACGGTACCGGAAACAATGAAATATTTTTGTACTTCCGAAACAATTGCTCTGTATATTCAAAAATACGTGCAATACCGTAAACGTAAAGTGTTTTTTGGAGCAACTGGTAAATTCGTTGACTTACTTCCTTTTATTGTCAAACACAATACAGAAAAGTATCTTATCCCCATGTCTGATGTACATAATGACGAAATAAAAGATATGCTGGATAAAAACCATATCCAACACACAGAAGCTGTTATGTACAGAACTGTAAGCAACGATTTTACACCGGATGAAAAATTTGATTATGATATGCTGATCTTTTTCAGTCCAGCGGGTATCCAGTCTTTAATGAAAAATTTTCCTGGTTTCGAACAAAAAGATATCGTCATTGGAAGTTTCGGACCAACAACAGCCAAAGCTGTTAAAGAAGCTGGTTTACGTCTGGATTTAGAAGCACCCACAACTGCAGCACCTTCAATGACTGCTGCTTTGGACATGTTTATTCGTGAACATAATAAATAATTTTGTCACTCAAGTACACTTTAATTATTTTTACCACCCTATCGGTAAATTATAATTAATGTGTACTTGATATTTTATATGGAAAACCACAAAAGACATACATTATCTAAAAAAGAACGCTTAAACAGCGTAAATCTTATAGAAAAATTATTTTCTGGGGGAAGTAAGTCTCTTCCGGCTTTTCCATTGCGTATCGTCTACATGCTTACCGATAACGATGAACTTCCCATAGCATCTGTCTTGATCAGTGTCTCAAAAAAACACTTTAAACACGCAACAAAACGAAATAGAATAAAACGCCAAATAAGAGAAGCATACAGAAAATACAAATATTTACTTATAGACCACCTGAGTTCTACCAATCAGAAAATTATCATTGCTTTTATTTGGCTTGACAACAAATTTTATTCATCAAAGGATATAGAAGGAAAGATAAAAAAGTTACTTCAACTTACCGTTGAACGAATATCATGAAAAGACTACTGACTTACTTATTGTTAATTCCTATTTATTTTTACCGTAATTGTATTTCTCCCTTTACTCCTCCGTCTTGCCGATTCACTCCTACGTGTTCACAATATGCCATTGAAGCCTTAAAAAAATACGGACCTTTCAAAGGATTATATCTTGCAATAAAAAGAATACTCAAATGCCACCCGTTTGGAGGCTCTGGATACGATCCTGTCCCGTAAATTTATTACCCATGTTATTAGATATTCACACTCACCACCTATCAGAAGACCCATCGAACGCTGTACTAAATTGCGATATAAAAAATCAACCTATTCCCAATAATGCATTTTATATATCGGTAAGTATTCATCCATGGCAATTAACTTATGACAATTCACAATTGCAATTAGAATGGTTATTGACTACTTTAACAGATAAACGCGTCATCGCAATAGGAGAAGTCGGCTTAGATAAACTTTGCACCACCCCTTTTGACTTACAAAACAACATCTTTTGTAACATTATTGATATCGCATCTCAATATAATCTTCCCCTTATTATCCATGCAGTAAAAACGACAAACGAACTTATTATGTTGAAAAAACAAATACAACCTAAAAATGCTTGGATCATTCATGGCTTTCGCGGGAAAAAAGAATTGGCGAAAAGCCTTATAGAACAAGGGTTTTATTTGTCTTTCGGAGAAAGATACAACCCACAATCTTTACAAAGCACCCCTGTCGACCGACTTCTGTTTGAAACAGACGAAAGCACTATAAATATAAACTATTTATATGAACAAGCTGCAATATTACGAGGGGTAACAATAAACCAGCTCAAAAGGACTACGCAAGAAACAATGAATAAAATATTTTTTAATTGCTAAAAATTGGTTATTCAGATAAAGAGTCGTAATTTTGTTTGCGCAAAAAAACAAAATATTTAATTAAAAATTCATTCGATGAACTTTGTAGAAGAATTAAAATGGCGTGGTATGCTCCACGATATGATGCCGGGAACTGAAGAATTATTGTCAAAAGAACAAGTTACTGCTTATATTGGTTTCGACCCAACAGCAGACTCTTTACATATAGGACACTTATGCAGTGTGATGATCTTACGTCATTTCCAACGTTGCGGACATAAACCTTTAGCCCTAATCGGTGGAGCAACAGGAATGATTGGCGATCCTTCCGGAAAATCTCAAGAACGTAATTTGCTAAATGAAGAAACATTGCAACGCAATATTGCCGGAATGAAGAAACAATTAACCAAATTTTTAGACTTCGATTCTGATGCACCTAACCATGCCGAACTTGTCAATAACTACGATTGGATGAAAGATTTTACTTTCCTCGATTTTGCACGTACTGTCGGTAAACATATTACAGTCAACTATATGATGGCAAAAGACAGTGTAAAAAAACGTTTAAACGGTGAGGCCCGCGATGGCTTGTCTTTTACAGAATTTACATATCAATTACTTCAAGGATACGATTTCCTTCATCTATATGAAACTAAAGGCTGTAAATTGCAAATGGGAGGAAGTGATCAGTGGGGAAATATTACAACAGGAGCCGAACTCATCCGACGTACTAATGGTGGCGAAGTTTATGCTCTGACTTGCCCGCTTATCACTAAAGCAGATGGGGGAAAATTTGGGAAAACCGAAAGTGGAAATGTTTGGTTAGATCCACGTTATACTTCGCCTTACAAATTTTATCAATTCTGGTTAAATGTAAGTGATGATGACGCCGCACGATACATAAAAATATTCACAGCACTTCCTAAAGAAGAAATTGAAAGTTTAACAGCAGAGCACGAACAAGCACCTCATTTACGTATTCTACAAAAAAGATTGGCAAAAGAAGTAACAATCATGGTGCATTCGGAAGACGATTACAACGCCGCTATCGAAGCTTCTGCCATCCTTTTCGGAGGAGGAACAGCAGATGCTCTTAAAAAATTGGATGAACAAACTTTACTTTCCGTGTTCGAAGGTGTTCCTCAATTTGAAATTTCACGAGATGCATTAGGCACAGGAATCAAGGCTGTAGACCTCTTTGCAGAAAATGCCCCTATCTTTGCATCGAAAAGTGAAATGCGTAAATTGGCACAAGGCGGAGGTATTTCTGTAAATAAAGTAAAATTAGCGGCATTCGACCAAATATTTACAACCTCAGACTTATTAGATGACAAATATCTATTAGTACAAAGAGGAAAGAAAAATTATTATTTGATAATAGCCAAATAAAAGAAAAAAAGCTGTCATCATACATTGCAAAGAAAAAAAATAGAAAATTATTTGGAAGTTATCTATTAAATGCGTTATCTTTGCATCGCTTTCTAAGGAAAGTTTCATAATGTTTGGACTATGGTGTAATGGCAGCACAACAGGTTTTGGTTCTGTTTGTCTTGGTTCGAATCCAGGTAGTCCAACACACAGCATCGTTTTTAAATAAAAAAATCCCGTTTTATAACGGGATTTTTTTATTTCATTTACCCATAAGACAAAGTATTTCCCTTAAAAACATCCTAAGGAAATACTTAAAAGATGAAGAAAATCTCCATAAAGAGCACAACATTTCTTTCTTCATCCCATTGAAAAACTCCAAAAGCAAATCCAAGGTTATTTTATAGATTTTACGTACATTTGTGATATAAATTGTTCAACAAAAAGAAAAGATAAACACCGTGGCAAAAGATACTGATGTGGTTTTAACCCCTATGATGAAACAATATTTCGATTTAAAAGCAAAACACCCGGATGCTATTATGTTATTCCGATGTGGAGACTTTTATGAAACATATTCTGAAGATGCTGTTGCTGCCTCGGATATTTTAGGAATCACTTTAACTAAACGCGCCAATGGAAAAGAAAAAACTGTTGAAATGGCGGGATTTCCACATCATGCACTCGACACTTATTTACCCAAACTTATCCGGGCTGGAAGAAGAGTTGCTATCTGCGACCAGTTAGAAGACCCTAAGACAACGAAAAAATTGGTAAAAAGAGGTATTACCGAACTGGTTACTCCCGGCGTTGCCATCAGCGACAATGTTCTTTCATATAAAGAAAATAATTTTCTTGCTGCTATCCATTTCGGAAAAGCAGCTTGTGGAATTGCTTTTTTAGATATCTCTACAGGAGAATTTTTAACGGCAGAAGGACCTTTCGACTATATAGACAAATTACTTACCAATTTCAGTCCAAAAGAAATTCTTTTTGAACGAGGGAAAAAAATGCTATTCGAGGAAAAATTCGGGAACAAGTTTTTTACTTTTGAATTGGACGACTGGATTTTCAATGAAACTTCGGCACGTGAAAAATTACTGAAACATTTCGAAACTAAAAATTTAAAGGGATTTGGTATCGACCACCTGAAGAACGGAATCATTGCTTCCGGAGCCATCTTACAATATCTGGATATGACACAGCATTACC
>DXCG01000100.1 GCA_019116145.1 Candidatus Phocaeicola gallistercoris | reverse complement strand
AAAGTGAATATGTTTGTTCAACCCTTTCTTTATAATCGGCAGTCTTTTCAACCTTGTTGTCTATCACGTCAACCAACATATCCAAATACACGTCCGTAATTACTTCAACAACCTTGCCACGTTTGATAAATGACACCTCAAACAAATCTTTGCCTTCATTATAGGCAACCTCAACAACGCCACGAAATTTAAAGCCCTGCACTTTGAAGCGTAATCCGTTGGGGATAGCCATTGGGGAATTGAATCCCCAAGACCAAACCACCATCAACTTTGTTTTGAGTATGCTCATTATGTATTGTGCCATATCCATATTATGCTGCTATTTGAAGATTTGTAGGAAGTATGATTGCCATCAACTCTGCTTTCTTAGCTTCATACGCTTTGTTAGCCTCTTCATCCTTGCTCCACATATTCTTGTGTACATTTTCGTATGTTGCCTTCCAAAGTTCACGCATTGCATTTCTAACAACAGTATCTTTGATAGTGGCTACCAACTCCACGAAATAGCGCATTGAACCTCTTGCATTGTCAATGGCAGGATGCGTGTAATCTGCCATCATCCACCACCAATCGTGATTTTTCAGAACCTCTAACGCCTTATTGATTGTCTCTGTCGTTGCCATATCTTTAAGTTTTTATTGTTATTACTTCTGTTTTTTATTTACACTACAAAGATAGGCATATATTAAATAATAGCCAAATTATTCGATCTAAAGTATGCTAAAGTTGGATAGTTTATTGCTTGACAGTCAACAAAATAAAAAGGATGCCATTAGCTGACACCCTTTGCAAGTTGAATTAGAATACCTCAACCAACGATTCCCATCTGAAACTTCGCCAAGCTCCTTTCTCTACATCATAAAAGGCAGTTGTGCAATAGTTCTCCCTGCTTTCACCATTGCCGTTTGTCTTGGCCTTTGCAAGATTAGGTTGCGTTGTTCCCCAACATTCCCTTAGTTCTCCATTCTTCTTTATGAAAGTGAAATGGGCAATACCGTTTTGAAGTTTTGTTTTCAAATTTTCTATCATCAGAGCTTTCATTACTCCCATTTCTTCTGATTTGGTACGGTTTGCTATAACGGTTGCCCTTACTGATGTTGCACCTTTGACTACGATTGCTTGTATCATAACTGTATCTGTTTAATTGTGAACGTTTTGATTACTTTTTCTACTGCAAAGATAGGCATATATTAAATAATGGCAAAATATTGGCTGCTAAAGAAAACTAAAGTATGGGCAAATATGCAATATTTGAACGAAAAAGTTTATCTTTGTTCCCAAATATCACTGAATCTATGGAAGAAAAGAAGAAACAGGAAAGAAAAGTTGTACATCTTCAAATAGGAGATAAACATTTGTATTATGGTAGCATTTCAAGGCTGTTTGATGACTTTACTGAAGATGAATTAGGCATTTCTTATTATAAAACTAAGAACAACTTAGCCAAATTAGGTACAATAGCAACTGATAAATGTACCATAAGGCAAGGTTTCTTGATAACCAAAGAAAAGAAGATGTGAATTTATGTCATATAAAAGTAAGATAGTATATAATCCTCTTTTATCTGTAAAAGAAAATGCTGTGAATAATCATGTCACTGTCGCTGCTATTCGTTGGTATATTAGGGCTAATGGAATAGACAGGAGGTTAGATAATGGCATTCTGATTAAAAGAAAATTGTCTGAAATTAAAGATTCCCATCCGAACATATCCATAAGAGAATTGTCAAAGCTAACAGGCCATTCAATCAATACAGTAAAGAAGTATTTGCATACGGATTTAGATGAATTAAATAATGATAGTTCTAAACTATCAATGTTTAATACAAGAAAGCAGAGATTTATCATTAAGAGCGTATCAGATAGTCAAGATGTAATTTTGTCTAATATATTACGTTTATATATCAAGCAACGTACTTTTGATTGTGACCTCACATATAGTATTGGAAACTTTTATCTCCATCTTCCAAAGCCCAATTTAAGGTATGATAAATATCCCCAATCTGATGATGTCAAATCTTTGAGTGAAGTTACTCAAATAACAGAAAATTCACTTCACTCTGTGGTCATAGACTTGCCTTTTGTGGTAAAGTCAGAAAAGAATGCAGAACATTCCAAAATCGCACAAAGATTCAGCCATTTCAATACATTGAATGAATTGTTGCAAACTAATATTGATATGTTGCAACTTGCTTGGAGATTACTATCCAAAGATGGTTTTTTAGTCTACAAGACAATGGATCTTCTTCTTGATAATAAACAAATATGGCTTGGAAACTATGTGCAAAATAAAGCGTTTGAGATAGGGTTTAATTTAGAGGATATGTTTATTTTGACAGCAAAAACAAGAATGATAAGAACTCGTGGCACAATCCAACGCCATGCACGCAAATTCCATTCTTACTTTTTTGTTTTCTCAAAAAATAGATAATAGACAAGTGAGCAACGATGATATGTGTATGTTTTGAAGTGTCTATAAATCATAAAATATCTATGTAACTAATTGATTGTATGCAACTTGTTCGCATTGAAACTGAAAATATCGGCACTTACACCTTAAAATATCAATTTAAGGGTAAAATTTTGTGCCAATATTCAGTTAACGCCTTGCTTATCTTTTCTTTTGTCTCATCGGTGTGCTTTTTACCGAACATTGGATTCTTTCTACCTTGCTTCGCCAAACGCATTTTGAATCTTGTAGCGTCAGACACTTTCCTGCTAAATCTTTTTGCCATATCTATTGAACTATCCTTATATTTACTTATAAATATCACGCTGAAATGAAAAAATCTCTCTACACAAAGAAAATATGGGGCTTAAAGGATTATTCCATAGATGATATAGTCAGCAACTATGTCAAGGCAGAAAAAACATACGGACTGTATAGTAAATCCGCTCCTAAAATTATGCCGAAGATACAGTTGCCTAATGCTCCAATGTCTGAATGTGATGAGGTAAAAGAGGAAAAGAAAACCGTTGTAAAGCGTGAAAAACTTTTGGCCAAGAAATACGAATTCCTTATTCACACCATAATTAAGCGTGTCCTCAATAATGATAATGGCATGGCGTATTTACATTCTGCGATACTTCAAAATGTCTTTGGAAAAGATTACAGGAAGATGTTAGATAATCTTTTTAAGATGGGTATATTGCATTCTGATGGTTATTATTCTTTGGACGAAAAGACATACGGTTATTATTTTGCGCCAAACGTAAGATTTACATACACCTTGCGTCCTTCTTCATATCTATCAGACTACGATGCCAAACTTAACAAATGCCTATTGCCATATCAAACCAAAGAAGAACAGGACAACAAGCAAAGACTTGAAAATGATTACTTATATTCTCGCTATAATGACAGCCTCAAATATCTTAAACTTCAATATGTAGATGAAGCTGTTTCATTTGTCACTTCACACATATTTCCAACAGATAAATCCAATGAATATTATGTAAGAGTGATAGACAGGTATATGGATGGTGATTTTCATATTACTTCCATAGATGATAACAAGAGAATATACTCCATAACTACATCTACTCCAAGATTACTTAAACCTTTCCTTAATATCAAATATTCATTAGACGTACATAACTCTCATCCTTTATTGTTTAACTCAATCTTAATGTCATACTATAATATTCCCACCTCTTTGATGGATAAGATTTACCCAATATACGAGCAAATATATACGTCCAATGTAGAATCTCATAATGTTAGGCGATTTCTACGCAAAATATTGATAACAAATAATATAGAGGAAGAAAATATAAAATCCATCCCAATAGATGTGTTATACTATATGTACTTGACTTCAATGGGCTTGTTTTGGGACGTTACCATACCAAAAGAAATGGTGGATGAGAAGAATTTGCTTCGCTCTGATATAAAGGTCTTGATGTTTAGAGAGGTCTTTTATAGTAAGAAACTGACAGCAAGAGGCAAGGAATACGCCAAGATATTTGCAAAGGATTTTCCTAATGTCTATACAGTTGTGCTTGATTCTAAGAGAGAAAACCGTACAAAGCTCGCAAATGATATGATGAAGATTGAGAGTGAATTATTCGGTAAAATCTTAGTTGAGCTATATGCCAAGAAATTCAAGGTTATTTCAATCCATGATGCCATTGTCGTGTTGGATGTGAAACAGAACGAAAAGTGTACGGAAAGAGTCGTTAAACAGGTAATGACGGACGTATATAGAAAATACGGACTGCATCCCGATATATCTGTTGACTATTATGGTAAAGAGTGCATGGAAAAACTTATGGAACAAAACAGGTTACTCAAAGACCTCATTACCGATTATGTGCTGCAACTAAAAGGATTAGCTCAAGAAGGCGATGAGGATGCAATTTCTTTGCTCAAAAAGATAGGAAATGGAGATTATGATTTTTATATAGATAAAGATGGACAACTTATGCTTCATCCCCTACACATATAAAATTCTATAGAATTTTTTTAAGATGCCCAAGTAACGAATACTTCATAATAGTTCAATAGCAAACATTCTATACTGAAAGCGAGGATACCTACCTTATTACGATTTTTATTTATTACTTTTGCAGTGAGCTAATGGAACAATGTTGTGTACAGCAATAATATATTGTAAACCACAATGTAAACCGAACATATATGGAAGAATATAACTCATTGAGTGATAATAAGAAATACAAAATACTTTTTGTCTGCCTCGGCAATATTTGTCGTTCTGCTGCAGCAGAAGAAATTATGCGAGTCCTTATTAAGCGTGCAGGATATGAGAAGGAAATAGAAGTTGATTCTGCAGGAATTAGTAGTTATCATCAAGGAGATCCTGCTGATATAAGGATGCGTGATCATGCCCGGTGTCGTGGCTATGAAATTTTGCATCTTTCTCGACCTGTTTGCACAGATGATTTTTATCATTTTGACTTAATAATAGGTATGGACGATTATAACATCGAAACATTAAAAGAAAAGGCTCCCAATATAGCTTGTGAGGCAAAAATCAGAAGAATGACTGATTATTGCCAGAGCAAAAGCGTTGATCATGTTCCTGATCCTTATTATGGCGGATCAGAAGGCTTTGAAAATGTACTTGATATATTAGAAGATGCCTGTAGCGGATTGCTTGAAGCATTACTTTCCCGTTAATAACTATCTGATGTTATTTTTTGAGTTCCGGATAACTGATCCGTGTATGATACATTGTTTTTAGTTTTTCTTTAAAAATAGTTTTGATAGTTGCTATATCTTTGAAGGTGATAGGACACTCTTTAAAATAGCCATCTTGTACTTGACCGTCTATAATTTTATCTACTAAACAGGAGATGCTTTCTTCCGTATATTCTTTTAAACTTCGTGATGCTGCCTCTACAGAATCTGCCATCATTAAGATCGCTTGTTCTTTAGTAAAAGGATTCGGACCCGGGTAACGAAATGGTTCCGGGTCGACTTTCTCATCGGGATGTTCATTTTGGTATGAGATATAAAAATATTTGGTAAGTCCTCTGCCATGATGGGTACGTATAAAATCGATGATAACTTGTGGCAAATTGTTTTTTTCCGCCAGTTTGACACCGTCTGTTATATGGTTGATTACAATCTGGGCACTCTGTTTATAATTTAATTGGTCGTGTGGATTGACTCCCGACTGATTCTCTGTGAAGAAAGCAGGATTTAACATTTTTCCGATGTCGTGGTACATTGCTCCTGTACGGACCAATTGGCTGTTTGCCCCAATACGGTTTGCTGCAGCTGCGGTCAGGTTCGCTAATTGAAGAGAATGCTGGAATGTCCCGGGGGCAACTTCAGACATTTCACGCATGAGCTTGTTGTTAATGTTCGATAATTCTACCAATGTAACGTTGGATGTGAAGCCGAAGATTTTTTCGAAAATGAGTAATAAGGAATATGTAAAGAGCAATAGAATACCGTTAATGATAAAATTGATATACATTTTTGTGCTGAGTTGAGCCAACTCATCGACATGGATTAAATCGATGGCAAAATAGAGGACACAATATGCAATGGTAATAAACAATGCGCTTTGCAGTAATTGAGAACGTTGTGAAAGTTCGCGTAAGCTATAGATGCCTGCCATGCCTGCAACTGTTTGGAGCAAAATGAATTCGTGTGGCGTACGTAAGCATATAGAGCAAAGCAATATTGTGATGACGTGTGCCATGAACGCTGTGCGTGAATCGAGGAAGATGCTGATAATAAGAGGCAACATGGCATAAGGTAATATATAGACACTCATAAAATTGTGCGATACCATGATGGCTGTAATGATAGGGAAAAAGAGAATGAAAGAGAATAAAAGTCCAATGTTACCTTTCTTTTTATAGTAATCGCGACGGAATAAGGCGAGGTATACCATGAAACAACTGATAAGGATGGACACAAATATAATTTGCCCTAATAAGGTTAAACGTTTTTCTGTAACGGTTTCATCTCGTTTTTCCCATTCTTTTTGTAGCGATTTTAGAATGCTATAAGTATGTGTGTCAATAATTTCTCCTCTGTCTATGATTTTTTGTCCGTTCATGACGAACCCATTTGCCCAAGTGATGGTCGATAAAAGGTCGTTTTTAGCGGCATTCGATTTTTCTATGTCATAAATTAAATTTGGAGTAAGGTAATTGTTCAGGTTACATCGTTGCAATAAAGCTTTGTTATAATGTAAAGAGTCGGAGTTTATAAGTGTTTCGTATGCATGTTTTGTATTGTAAATTTCACTTACACTCTGCAAGAAAGAGATGTTTTTGTTTACAACTTGTATGCTTAAGATACTGTCTTTATACAAGCTATCGTACTCTTCAAAGGTGATAATTCCTTTGGCATAAATGTCTTTCAACAAATGTTCAATGTGATGGGCATAACCGGGATCGGGAATAATGCGCCGCAGGTTTTTGTCGTAGTCTTTTTTAAATTGGTCGATAGCTTGCTTTCCTATTGTTTCGGAAAGTTGAAAATAGGGGTGAAAATCAGCCATGATGCTATCTTGTTCGTGCTTGACTTCTTGCTCATCCTTGTAAATAGGAAAATCGAAAGAAGCTTGTAACAGTCCGTATTTCCAAGGTTTGTTGATGTCGAACTGATAATTGAATTTCCCTTCTCTCGGCAGGAAGTAAACGATACCTGCTACTGTTATAATGAAAATCAGGCATTTCCGTGCAAGGTCTTTATATGAAAAATTATTGTTTTGTTGAAAGTTTCTCATAAATTTTTGTTTTGAGTGCAAAATAAGAAAAAAAAAGCATTTAAACATTATTATGGTCTGATAATTACATTCTTTAGATAAAATATAAAAAAACTGAAGACATTTTCTGAAAACATGCCGATAAAATATAGAAATGTCAAGACAAATATCCGCAAACGCCAAGGGCTTTCTTTGGCTTTTTCCGCTTATTTGTATTTAACTTAAAAAAGAAATCCATATCTTTGCAACGCGGTTTGTCTAAATACGTGTTATAATTTTAGATAGTAAAAAGAAAAGACCTGATTTTATGGCAGAAAGAAAAGTTAGAGTTCGTTTTGCTCCCAGTCCGACCGGGGCTTTACATATTGGCGGTGTGCGTACTGCTTTATACAATTATCTGTTTGCCCGTCAGCATGGGGGTGATTTGATTTTTCGTATTGAGGATACCGATTCCCATCGGTTCGTTCCGGGAGCGGAAGAATACATACTCGAATCGTTTAAATGGTTGGGTATAACTTTCGATGAAGGTGTTAGTTTTGGTGGTAATTATGGTCCTTATCGGCAGTCGGAACGGAAAGATATTTATAAAAAATATGTCCGGATATTGCTTGAAAACGGGAAAGCTTATATTGCATTTGATACTCCGGAAGAACTGGATGCCAAACGAAAAGAAATCCCTAACTTTCAATATGATGCATCTACTCGTATGTCAATGCGGAATTCGTTGACCATGTCGGGAGAAGACGTTGATAAACTGATAGCCGAAGGGAAGCAATATGTGGTTCGTTTTAAGATAGAACCGAATGAAGAAGTGCATGTACATGATATTATCCGTGGGGATGTAAAAGTCAACTCTTCTATTTTAGATGATAAAGTTTTGTATAAATCTGCCGATCAGTTGCCCACTTATCATTTAGCTAACATCGTAGATGACCATTTGATGGAGGTCTCTCATGTGATACGTGGTGAAGAATGGCTTCCTTCTGCACCGTTGCATGTTTTATTGTATCGCGCTTTTGGCTGGGAGGAAACAATGCCTGAGTTTGCTCATTTGCCATTGTTGCTGAAACCTGATGGGAACGGGAAATTGAGCAAACGCGATGGCGACCGTTTGGGATTCCCTGTGTTCCCGTTGGAATGGCACGATCCGAAGACTGGCGAAGTATCTTCCGGTTATCGTGAATCGGGTTATTTGCCCGAAGCTGTAATCAATTTTCTTGCTTTGTTAGGATGGAATCCGGGCAACGATCAGGAAATCATGTCGATAGACGATTTGATTCGTTTGTTCGATCTGCATCGTTGTAGTAAGGCGGGAGCAAAATTTGATTATGAAAAAGGCAAATGGT
>DXCG01000099.1 GCA_019116145.1 Candidatus Phocaeicola gallistercoris | reverse complement strand
CGATATTTCTTTCATGTTTTTAATGTCCGATCGTCCGTCGAGGAAACTTCCGTCTACCATGTTAAATTCCGAACTGAATTGGATAAGGGTGTGTTTTTCCCGGAATGATTCTCGCCTGTACGGGACATTTTTCGAAATGGTGTTTTGTGATTTCAGGTTTTCAAACTGTTCACCATTGTATAAATGTAATAAAAGATGTTGTTTGTCTGCCGTCAATTCAAGCTTTCCTTCTTCTCCCCAAATGATATGAGCGTTTTCAAATCCATCGGAGAAGTTATATATCAGTACATCTTTCAACATTCCGGTTTTCCGGTCTTTGTGTTTTACGTAAATGTTGTAACCTTCTATGTCGCTGTAAAAAACACCTTCCGGAATGTCCACTTCCGGCGATTTTTGTTTCATGGATACTAATAATGTCCATAGTTGCCGTTGAGCTTTTGGTCCGACTACATTTTGGAAAAAGAAAGACATTGCTCCAAGAAAAACGCAGAACAGAATGATAGGGCGCATGATACGTAACAAAGGGATGCCGGCCGATTTCATAGACAACAGCTCGTATCGTTCTCCGAAGTTTCCAAAAGTCATTAAAGCGGCAAGTAAGATTGCCAAAGGAAGCGATAGCGGGATAAGGGTCAGTCCGGAATAGAAGAAAAATTGTGCAAGTATATTTATTTCAAGTCCTTTCCCCACCAATTCATCGACGTAACGCCACAAGAATTGCATCATGAAGATGAAAAGGCAAATGAAAAAAGTTCCAGAAAAGAGGAGTAAGAAACTTTTCAGTACAAAAATATCGAGTTTTTTTATGCGTAGCATGCTTTCTCTTTGTCAATTGTGAAGTGCAAAAATAGCATAAAAAGTGGAGGTGCGTATTATGTTTTGTATATTTTTAAAGAATTACAGTCCAAATGATCTGCGTAAAACCTCGATTTGTGAGTTCCATAAATTTATTGCGTCTTCTTCTTCATCTTCATCGGTGAAGTCTGTAATCTCTAAGGAATGTTCGTTTGTCAGCTCGTTGAAATGGATTTTCAACTCAAAATATGTTTTAGGTTCTTCGTCTGTCCAGTGGAAACGGATGAACGATTCAGACCGTGTATTAATAATTTCTGCGGTACGGACTTCTGTTTTTCCCCATGTGAAAGTATAAATTTTGTCCGATTTTGAAACGTTGTCGGCAAACCACCGCTGAAGTCCCGAGGGGGTACTAATGGCTATCCATAATATATTTCCTGAAGCGGAATGAAAAGGATATTCTATTTGTATTTTTTTCTTTGTCATTGTTTGGAATTTTGCTATTGCTGTAACCGGTGGCAAAATAAAGTATTTTTTTATAACTTACATAAGAAATAGATTTATTTTTCAAGGCGAAAAATAAAAAGATGATGAGCTTTTAGAAGATTTTTGCTGGGAAAGTGTTGCATATTTCAAGAGAAAAAAGTAATTTTGCATGCGCAAATCAATAAGGCGGGATAGCTCAGCTGGTTAGAGCGCATGATTCATAATCATGAGGTCCCCGGTTCAATCCCGGGTCCCGCTACGAAAAAAGAGCAGGTTTTTAGAGTCTGCTCTTTTTTATTTCAATGGGAATAGGGTGTTTAATTATATTTCATGATTAATCCATGCGTCGATGAGTTTGCGGGCAATACTGAGTTTTTGTGGAATTTCCGGCAAATGTGTTCTGCTGTAAAAAGTTCCGGCACTTAGTTCTTCATCTTGCAATTTTATGGTTCCACTGTCGTATTCAGCTGTATATCCTATCATGATTCCACTGGGATAAGGCCATGATTGACTTCCGAAGTACTTCAGGTTTTTAATTTTCAATCCTGTTTCTTCCATGACTTCCCGATGTACACATTCTTCCAGTGTCTCTCCCGGTTCAAGAAAACCGGCAACCAGACCATTGAATGTTCCTCGGAAATTGCGTGCATGCACCAATAATATTTCATCGTCTCCTCGTTTGATGAGGACAATGATAGCCGGTGATATGCGTGGATAGATTTCTTGTCCGCATAAAGGACAGCGTTTGGCTATTCGGGCAACTTGAACTGTTCGTGTGCCGCAATGGGGACAGAACAAACTGTTTTTGTCCCATGTTAATATTTGTGAGGCTTTCCCGGCCATCTGATACTCGTTTAGGGGTAAGAAATCGTACGATGCACGTAAGTCTTTCATATAAAACCGGTTTCCTTCCTTGTTTGTTATGGCTTTCGATAACGTAAATGTCTTGGCTGTATATTGGTTGATTGTACCTATTGTATGTATTGTATTTCCTTCCGGAACAGCAATAGGGGGAGCAATACTGAATGGAATATGAAATCCGTCTGCTTTTTTTTCAATCAGAATTTCTCCATTATAAAAGATAAACCATCCGGATAGAGATTCGTTTTCTTGACTTGTTGTTTCCATTTCTTATTATTCTGCAATAGAATTAATTTTTCAAGCTTAACTGAATGCGTTTTCGTTCAGTATCCACGCTTAGCACACGTACACATACGTGTTGATGTATGCTTACTATGGTTGTAGGATCGTTTACAAAATGATCGGAAAGTTGAGAGATATGAACCAGCCCGTTTATTTTAATGCCAATATCAACAAAGCATCCGAAGTTGGTGATATTTGTAACAATACCGGGAAGTTCCATACCTACTTTTAAATCGGCGATGGAATGTACATCGGGATCGAAATGAAACATTTCCAATTCTTTCCGAGGGTCACGCCCGGGCTTTTCCAGTTCTTTTATAATATCGGTTAAAGTAGGGATGCCCACGGTTTCAGTCACATAATTTTTAATTTGAATACATTCACGGAGCGATTTGTTTGCGATTAAGTCGGAAACAGAACAATTCAAATCTTTTGCCATCTTTTCTACGATAGGATAACTTTCCGGATGTACCGCCGAGTTATCGAGCGGATTATCTGCCTGTGGGATGCGAAGAAAACCGGCACATTGTTCAAACGCTTTTGCTCCCATTCGAGGCACTTTTAAAAGTTCTTTGCGTGAATGAAATGGTCCGTTGGATGTTCGATAATCAACAATGTTTTGTGCCAATACAGGCCCTAATCCCGATACGTAAGTTAATAAATGACGACTGGCAGTATTGACATTAACGCCAACCAAGTTTACGCAATTTTCTACTGTATGGTTGAGTGCTTCTTTTAGTTTGGGTTGATCTACATCATGTTGGTATTGTCCTACCCCGATTGATTTTGCGTCAATTTTTACTAATTCCGCAAGTGGGTCTATTAATCTTCTTCCAATAGAGATGGCACCACGTACCGTTACATCGTAGTTTGGAAATTCTTCGCGAGCTGTTTTAGAAGCAGAATAAATAGAAGCACCATCTTCACTTACCACATAAATTTGCACATTATGGGTAAATTGTAGAGATTTGACAAATTGCTCCGTTTCACGACTGGCAGTACCGTTTCCTATTGCTATTGCTTCTATTTTATATTGTTGGACAAGAGTTTTCAGCTTGTTGCCTGCCTTTTCTTTCTCCGATTTGGGGGGGTGAGGATAAATTGTGTCATTGTAGAGTAAAGTACCTTGTGCGTCCAAGCAGACAATTTTACATCCCGTTCGATAACCGGGATCAATACCAATTACTCGTTTTTGCCCCAATGGAGGTGCTAATAATAATTGTCGAAGATTTTCGGCAAATACACGAATCGCTTCTTCATCGGCATGTTCTTTACTACTTGCAGCGAATTCTGTTTCGATAGCTGGTTTTAGTAAACGTTTATAGGCATCCGTTATAGCTTCTTTTACTTGTTTGGAACAAGCATTGTTATTGTGTATAAAACAGCGTTCTATGTTTTCTGTACATTTCGATTCATCGGATGGAGCGATACTAATTTTCAGGATTCCCTCTGTTTCTCCTCTTCTGAGAGCAAGCAGGCGATGAGAAGAGCACCGTTTTAATGGTTCCGAGGAGTTGAAATAGTCACGGTATTTCAAGGCAATGTCTTCCGATTCTTTTCCTTTTATTACATTGGAAGAGATGATAGCCTGTTGTGCAAATAGGTTACGTACGATATTTCGCGCTTGTTCGTTTTCGTTTATTTGTTCGGCAATGATGTCGCGTGCTCCTTTTAATGCATCTTTTTCATCTTTTACATCTCCTTTTATGAAAGAACGAACTTTGTTTTCAAGATGGTTTTCCCTTTGTTGTAAAAGTAACATGGCTAATGGTTCCAAACCTTTTTGGCGTGCGATGTCTGCGCGTGTCTTTCGTTTTGGCTTATAAGGAAGGTAAATATCTTCCAATACAGTAGCATCCCAGCAAGAATTGATCCTTGTACGCAGTTCAGGAGTCAGTTTCCCGGCTCCTTCTATTGCGGTAATTATAGTTACTTTTCTTTTTGCCAGTTCGGAAAGTTTTTCTTGGAGTGTTTGTATTTCTCCTATTTGGACTTCATTCAGACCTCCTGTTGATTCTTTCCGATAGCGGCTTATGAAAGGAATACTAGCTCCACCTTGTAAAAGTTTCAATGTGTTTTCTACTTGATGGACAGGTAGTTTAAGAGATTTCGCTATCATTATGCTAAAACATTCCATGGCATTCGTTTTTTTAATTGAAAGACAAAGATAATTGAAATTAGCAAATGGCGATAGATGCAATAGGCTTTCTCTTATCAATGTTGCTGATAGAAATGCAATTCATTTTCAAGTATCCGGACTCGTTCTTGTAAATTTTCTATTCGTTGTAATAAATGACGGATGGCGTCAATTCCTTCTATGTTGATTGACAGGTCATAATATAAGTGTGTATATCGTTCTAATTCGCTTAATTGAGAAGCGGGGAAATAACTTATCTTGTCGATAATTTCCACATTAATCAGTCCTCCTTCGCCTAATTTTAGGACGAACTCCGGTTCGATATTGCAATGCGTGCAATAATCGTTTATAATTATCATATCGTTTTGCATAATTGTATCTGTTTAAATTACCCTTGTTGTAACTGGCGGAATAAATCTTTTTGATGCTCGCTCAGTGAAGTCGGAATGGTTACATGGTAAGTAACAATCAAGTCTCCGAAATTTCCTTCCTGTTTATAAACCGGGAATCCTTTTCCTTTCAAGCGTACCATCGTATCGTTTTGAGTTCCCGGGCGAACTTTAAGTTTCACTTGCCCGTCGAGTGTATTTACTGTTATTTCACCTCCCAGTACAGCAGTATAGAGGTCGATGGTGACATTTGTATATAAATCGTCTCCTTTTCGTTTGAAAACCGGGTCGTCTGTTATTACGAAAGTTATATATAAATCGCCATCCGGTCCTCCGTTGATGCCTTTACTTCCATGGTTTTTCAGCTTAATTACCTGTCCGTTGGCTATACCAGCTGGAACAGTGATTCGAAGAGTTTCGCCTCCCACTGTAAACGTTTGTTTGTGTGTGGTAGCAGCTTCCCGCAGTGTGAGTTGAAGTTCCGCTTCAATATCTTGTCCGCGAAAACCACCTTTCCCGCGTCCTCTATCCGTGCTTTTATGACCGAACAGTTCTTCGAAAAAGTCGGAAAATCCACTGCCGTTGCTTCCGAACCCATGCATGTTTTCTCCTCCGAACCCATCGGTGAAATGTTGTCCGCTTGTAGAATACCAATATTCTCCTCCGGCAGTGTTTTCATGCATGTTCTTATACGCTTTTTGTTGTGCCTCAAATTCATCGGCATGTTTCCAGTTTTCCCCGTAAGTATCGTATTTTTTACGTTTTTCGGGGTCGCTCAATACTTCGTTGGCTTCGTTTATT
>DXCG01000098.1 GCA_019116145.1 Candidatus Phocaeicola gallistercoris | reverse complement strand
AAACTGGCGCAGGCAATACGGTTCAATTATCCCGAAAAGAAAGGGTATTCGGTCAGAAACTTGGCTTATATGTGCCAGTTCGCACGTTCATATCCATTGACCGTATTACGGAGTTTTATCGAAACCGATGCGAAATTGATTATTCCAAGTGTGCAGAAAATCACGGATGAACTTCAAAGCCTGAACAATATGACATTTACGCAAGAATCTCTTGCGCAAATTCAATCCTCAGACAATAAGGAAATTGCAATTGTGCAAGAACCTCTTGCACAAATTCAGGATGTAGCTCAAACAGTCGCTGCCGCTTACCAAATACCGATTGAGGACATAGAAAAGCTGTTCCTGGCATCGCCTATCGCAAGAATCAATTGGGCAAGCCATGTGATTATGCTTAACGGTTCGCTTCCATTGGGTGTAAGCTATTGGTACATGAAACAGTCCGTGGAAATGGGCTGGAGCAGCAATGCTCTTAAAATACAAATTGAGACCAACTTATATAGCAGACAAATCAGCAACAACAAGGTTAATAATTTCACAGCCACGCTTCCTGCACCGCAAAGCGACCTTGCCAATTACCTGTTGAAAGACCCGTACATCTTTGACTTGGCTGGAACGAAGGAAAAGGCAGACGAAAGGGACATAGAAGAGCAATTGGTTTACCGGAGCCGGTGGCATGGATGTAGGCTTTGAACGACCCGGGATTAAGGTTGTATTTGCAAATGAGGTTATGAAAGAAGCAGCTCAGACTTATATACTGATTGATTTCCGTGCCTTCTATGGCTTGGATAAATTTAGCTTGAAGCAAATCGACCAGTATGTTTGGCAGATCGGGAAGGATTACTTCCCGAAGAACTACGGAAAGAAAGTATTTTGTCTTTAATCGATAAAAGGAGTGTGTTCGTATGGTAGATAATGTAATTCAAATAGTAACAGAGAAATTATCTTCTTTGCCTTGCATAGAAGGCATTGTATTAGGGGGCTCACGTGCAAGAGGCACCCATACAGAGGATTCTGATATAGATATCGGAATCTATTACAATTCAGAATCATTTGACCTGACAGCGATTAATCAAATTGCTACAGAATTGGATGATGAGAATAGAAACGACCTTGTTGTACCTCCCGGAGCGTGGGGTGATTGGGTTAATGGCGGCGGATGGTTAGTTATAAACGGGTATCATGTTGACTTGATTTTACGTGATATAAAACGGGTGGAACAAATAATCAAAGATACGGAGCAAGGAATTGTTACTGCCAATTATCAGACTGGGCATCCCCATGGTTATATAAGTGCTATGTATCGTGGAGAATTGGCGATCAGCAAGATACAATATGCTAAGAATGAAAGCTTATGCGAATTAAAAAATCAGGCAGAAATTTACCCTGGTGCTCTAAAGAAGAGCTTGATAAACTTTTTTATATTTGAAGCAGAGTTCTCTTTAATGTTTGTAAAAGCAAATGCGGGAGCAGAGGATAAATATTATATTGCAGGCCATGTTTTTCGTATTATTTCATGCTTAAATCAAGTACTATTTGCATGCAATAATGCTTATTGCATTAACGAAAAGAAAGCTATAAAACTGCTTGAAACTTTTGAATATAAACCTGAAAAATATGCCGAAAGGGTTAATCATATTTTTGAAGTACTCGGTCTTTCACTTTTTGAATGCTACGATATGACCGAGAAGCTTTATAAAGAAGTGAAAAAAATTGCAACGGAGATAAATAACTTTTTAAACGAGGGGAATTCAGATGAAAGAAAACAAATATGATGATAATATATTTTTTCAAAAATACAGTCAAATGAGTCGCTCACAGCAGGGACTAGCCGGTGCAGGAGAATGGGAAACATTGAGAAAGCTGCTGCCGGATTTTAAAGATAAGCGTGTGCTTGATTTAGGATGCGGCTATGGATGGCACTGTATTTATGCGATGGAACACGGTGCTTCTTCTGTTGTAGGTGTTGATATTTCTCATAAAATGCTCGAGGTAGCCAAAGAAAAAACACATTTTCCACAGGTTGAATATAAATGCTGTGCTATAGAAGATGTGGAATTCCCAGAGGAGAGTTTTGATGTAATATTAAGTTCACTTGCGTTTCACTATGTAGCAGATTATGAGATTTTAGTAAAAAAGATATATAGAATACTGAAGTCTGGTGGTAAGCTAGTTTTTACGGTTGAACATCCTGTTTTTACTGCCTATGGAACACAAGACTGGCATTATAACGAAAAAGGAGAAATACTGCATTTTCCGGTGGATAATTATTATTATGAGGGCAAACGGACAGCTGTGTTTTTGGGAGAAAAGGTTACAAAATATCATAGAACACTGACCACATATCTAAATACACTGCTTTCAAATGGTTTTATAATAAATCAGATTGTGGAGCCGCAGCCGCCGGAAAACATGATGGATATTCCGGGGATGCAGGATGAAATGCGCCGTCCCATGATGCTGATTGTATCGGCGAACAAAAAAGTGGATAGATAGAACTAAAACACCTATAAGGTATAAATGGAGGTAATTTATGTTTAAAGAAAAAATTATTATAGAGATGAAAGAAGTATTCAAAGAAATTCCTTTTGGCATAGAGCATACTCTCAAAGTTTTGAAAAATGCAGAAGATATAATGAAAGGAGAAAATATCGGAGAGGAAGAAAAAGAATTCATCAGTATTATTGCTATACTACATGATATTGGTGCGGTTGAAGCACAAAAAAAATACGGTTCTATTGATGGTGTCTATCAAGAAAAGGAAGGACCAGCAGTAGCGAAAGAAATATTAAAAAAGGTAGGCTATAACAAAAATATTGATAGAATATGCTTTATAATAGGCAACCATCATACTCCATCTAAAATTGATGGACTTGATTTTCAAATACAATGGGAAGCTGATTTGCTTGAAAATTTAACGGTTATGGATAAAGAAAAAGAACAGGAAAAGATAAAAAAGTGTATAGGTGAAAACTTTAAAACAAACACAGGAAAAAGGATAGCTTATAATCGCTTTATTTTAGATTAGTAGTAGATTATTACAGTTATGTATTTTATATCGCAAAGAAAAATAGTAGTTAAGTTTAACCCTAGGGAACCTCTGATTTTATCCGCACTACCATGCGGGTTCCGGATATGGTATAATTATAAGCACGTTACCCGTTACTTGCTGGAAATGGGCAAT
>DXCG01000097.1 GCA_019116145.1 Candidatus Phocaeicola gallistercoris | reverse complement strand
AGTGGCACGCGAGCTGGGTTCAGAACGTCGTGAGACAGTTCGGTCTCTATCTATCGTGGGCGCAGGATATTTGCGCAGTCCTGACACTAGTACGAGAGGACCGTGTTGGACAGACCTCTGGTTTGCCAGTTGTGCCGCCAGGTGCATTGCTGGGTATCCACGTCTGGTTCGGATAAGTGCTGAAAGCATCTAAGCACGAAGCCATCTGCAAGATAAGATATCCAATTATGAGGGTCGTCACAGACCATGACGTTGATAGGATGCAGGTGTATAGGTGGAGACACCACAGCCGAGCATTACTAATAGCCCGAACCTTTTGCGTGTGTGTTATGCATGTGGATGGTTGCCCTGACAGTGGTTGTGTTTTTTGTATTGTCATGCCGTGTTTTTTCCCGGTTTGTCTGGCTGATGCATTTCAGGTGATGATTGCACGAAGGTTCCACCTCTTCCCATTCCGAACAGAGAAGTTAAGCTTCGTCACGCCGATGGTACTGCCTTTTGGTGGGAGAGTAGGTAGTCGCCGTTTTACGTTTGGTTGCAGGGGTCCGGTCACTAACAGTGGCCGGGCTCCTTTTTTTTGTGGGTGTGTGTGCCATGGGGATGTCCGGGACATGCACCCTGTTTTTTCAATGAAAGTCCCTTCATGGTTACAGAAATAAGGCACATTCAAAATTCTGTTTTTCTTCCTGTCGATTGAACGATTCGTTGAAAAGGAGGTACATTTTCTGTGACCCATATATTTCCTCCTATAATGGCTCCTTTTCCAATAGTAATGCGTCCTAAAATGGTTGCATTAGAATAAACAATTACATTATCTTCAAGAATAGGATGCCGTGGGATTCCTTTTATGGGATTTCCTTTTTCATCTAAAGGGAAACTTTTAGCTCCTAATGTTACACCTTGGTATAATTTAACATTATTTCCTATAATACAAGTTGCACCAATTACGACACCAGTTCCGTGGTCGATTGTAAAATGGTCTCCAATTTTTGCTCCGGGATGAATGTCGATACCAGTTTCAGAATGTGCCATTTCTGTAATTATGCGAGGGATTAGCGGAATATTCAGTTGATATAATTCATGTGCGATTCTATAATTACTAATAGCACGGATAATTGGATAGCAACAAATAATTTCTCCAAAACAAGTTGCTGCCGGGTCTCCATAATATGCGGCCTCTACATCTGTGGAAAGAGTATGACGTATTTCCGGTAGTTTGTCTATAAACTGTACAGCCAGTTGAACAGCTTTATCTTTGCAGGAGATACTATCTTTTTTTTGTTCTATATTTCTTTCTCCGAAACATAATCCTGCCTGTATTTGTTCTGTTAATAAGGCAAACAATTCTTCAATATTGACTCCGATATGATACTGAATAGTTTGGCTGTGTATGGTTGAATTCCCGAAATATCCGGGGAATAAAATCGAACGTGCCAAATCGATAATATGATGCAATGTTTTTCCGGAAGGTAAAGGTTCTCCATCTTTATACTGGTGGAACAGCCCTTGATAGGAATTGCTTTCAGATAACTTTTCTACTGTTTTTGTTAGTAAATGTCTGTAATTGCTCATGAGGTTTTATACTATTTTATAAGACAAAAATAGAAAACATTTAATTGTTTTTTATTTTTTGACAGTAAAAATTTGAAAAGTATTTTACGGTTTAAAATTTTGTGCATTAAAAAAATTGTATTACATTGCATTTCGTTAAAAAAAATAGTAATCATGAAAAAAGTAATTGTTTTGTGTTTTTTTAGTATGTTATTCCTTGCATTGCATGCTGAAAAGCAATTTACATTAAAATCGCCCGATGGGGTATTAAGTACAACGATCGTCATTGGTGAAAAATTGACATACGATATCTGTTGTAATGGGAATCAAGTTCTTATGCAGTCTCCTATATCTATGATATTGAGTGATGGTACTGTTTGGGGGGAGAAGCCCCGGTTACAAAAGTCGAAAACGGCAAGTGTCGATGAAACGGTAAATTCTCCTTTCTATCGTAGCAAGCAGTTGAAGAATAATTATAATGCATTGACACTTTACTTCAAAAAAAATTGGAGTATAGAGTTTCGTGCTTACAATGATGCCGTGGCTTACCGGTTTATATCTACGCAGAAAAGTCCTTTTACAATTCAAAACGAAGAAGTCAATTATTGTTTCCCGTCAGATTTTGTAGCTTCTGTGCCTTATGTGAAAAGCGGTGACGATAATTCTGTAGAATCGCAATTTTTCAATTCTTTTGAAAATACGTATACGGTAGCCAATTTGTCGGAATTGAATAAAAACAGGTTAATGTTTTTACCATTAGTAGTAGATGCAGGAAATGGGGTGAAAGTTTGTATTACAGAATCCGATTTGGAAAGTTATCCCGGTTTGTATATGCAGAGCTCTACAGAGGGAAACAAATTAAGAGGAGTACATGCTCCTTATCCGAAAACTAAAGAGCAAGGTGGTCATAATATGTTACAAATGGTTGTGAAAGAACGCGAAACATATATCGCTAAAGTCGATAAATCCCGTTCTTTCCCTTGGCGTATTGCTGTTGTGACAACTCAAGATAAAAATTTGGCAGCAACCAACATAAGTTATTTGCTGGCATCCCCTTCACGTTTAGACGATACTTCATGGATAAAGCCGGGTAAAGTCGCATGGGAGTGGTGGAATGATTGGAATATTGACGGAGTTGATTTTACAACTGGCGTAAATGACGACACGTATAAGGCATATATCGATTTTGCTGCTAAAAACGGCATTGAATACGTTATATTGGATGAAGGTTGGGCTGTCAATTTGAAAGCCGATTTAATGCAGGTGGTAAAAGATATACATTTGCAAGAGTTGGTCGATTATGCAGCAAAACAACATGTCGGCATAATCTTATGGGCAGGATATTATGCATTCGACAGAGATATGGAAAATGTATGTAGTCATTATGCAAAGATGGGAGTGAAAGGTTTTAAGGTCGATTTTATGGATCGTGATGATCAGGAGATGGTCGATTTTGTATATCGTGCAGCAGAAACGTGTGCGAAATATAAATTGGTATTAGACCTTCACGGAATGTATAAACCTGCAGGATTAAACCGTACATACCCGAACATCCTGAATTTTGAAGGCGTTCATGGATTGGAAACAATGAAATGGTCTTCGCCCGAAGTCGACCAGATAAAATACGATGCAATGATTCCGTTTATCCGGCAGGTTGCAGGTCCGATGGATTATACTCAAGGAGCTATGATAAATGCAGTAAAGGCAAATTATTATCCGTGCTATTCGCAACCTATGAGTCAGGGGACACGTTGCCATCAGTTGGCATTATATGTTACCTTGGATTCGCCGTTGAATATGCTTTGCGACACTCCAAGCAACTACAACCGTGAGCCGGAGTCGAAAGAATTTATCGCTCAAATTCCTACGGTATGGGATGAGACAATCTTTTTAGACGGGAAGTTGGGGGAATATGTCATTACGGCACGTAGAAGTGGAGATATATGGTATGTAAGTGGCATAACCGATTGGACTGCACGCGACATTGAGCTGGATTGTTCTTTCCTTGATGATAAATCGTACACCGGCGATTTGTTTAAAGACGGAGTGAATGCACACAGGGTAGGACGTGATTATAAACGCGAATCTGTCCAAATAAGTAAACATACACGTCTGAAAATACATCTTGCTCCGGGCGGAGGTTTTGCTTTGAAAATACAATAAGGAAATCAGAAGAGGAGAAAACCGTTTGTAGCATTCTGCTATAAGCGGTTTTCTTTTTATTGGAAACATAATTCCTCTTTATGGAATGTCAAGATTTGGAAACAAATTGTAATTTTACGCATTCATTATTAGAGAAATAAAAAAATGCTTTTATGATAATCAAAACCATTTTAGATACCGATTTGTATAAGTTTACTACTTCTTATGCATACATTAAGTTATTTCCGTATGCAATGGGGACTTTTAGCTTTAAAGACCGCGATGAGACCGAATACACGGAAGGCTTTTTGCATGCGCTTAAAAGTGAAATTCATAATCTGACACAAGTCGTTTTACAAAAAGATGAACTTGAATACATGTTTGCCCATTGCCGGTTTTTGCCTCGTGTATATTGGGAATGGCTTTCATCATTTCGCTTCGACCCGGAAAAAGTAAATGTCTGGCTGGATGAACAGCGGCATTTGCACATCGAAGTGACCGATTATTTGTATAAAGTAACACTTTACGAAGTTCCTTTGCTTGCCATTGTTTCCGAAATAAGGAATCAGTTTTTTAACCATATGCCCGATAAAAATATGGTTTTGAGCCGGTTGGAAGGGAAGGTCGATTTGTCCAACCGCTTTCAACTTCCTTTTTCAGAATTTGGAACTCGCAGGCGTTTCTCTTTCGATGTACATGATATGGTTGTAAATTATTTAAAGAAAAATGCATCGTATTGTACTGGGACTTCCAACTGTTACTTTGCCATGAAATACGATATGAAGCCGATGGGCACCCATCCGCACGAATGGTTTATGTTTCATGGCGCACAGTTCGGATATAAACATGCTAACTACATTGCCTTGGAAAATTGGGTCAAGGTGTACGATGGCGATTTAGGAACGGCTCTGTCCGATACATATACTTCCGATTCTTTCCTTTCCAATATTAGTAGGAAACAAGCTAAGCTGTTCGATGGTGTACGTTGCGATTCAGGGAACGAGTACGAGTTTGTCGATAAACTGATAATGCGGTATAAGGAATTGGGCATCGACCCGACTACAAAGACAATTATTTTCAGCAATGCTTTAGATTTTGAAAAGGCACTGCATTTGTTTGATTATTGTCGGGGGAAGATTCGTTGTTCGTTCGGAATCGGTACTAATTTGACCAATGATACAGGATATACTCCTTCGAATATTGTTATGAAATTGTCTCGTTGTAAAATGACTTCTTCACAAGAGTGGCGTGAGTGCGTGAAACTTTCCGATGATATGGGTAAACACATGGGAAGCGATGCCGAGGTAGAAGCATGCTTGTATGAATTACGCTTGAAAAATGCTGTTGCAAGTGCCGATTAATTGGTAGAAACAGTGTGAAATTT
>DXCG01000096.1 GCA_019116145.1 Candidatus Phocaeicola gallistercoris | reverse complement strand
TCGCAGTCCTAAAGTATACGATGTTGTAATCAGCAACGGTTCACGTCGTGTTTGCTGATAATATGCAATAAATAGACAATACAATTATTAGAAATATCCTCTTCGTTGAAGTTTCAAAAAGAAGAGGATATTTTTTTGTCTTTTCAGGTTAAATGAAAAAAATGTACAGAGAGAATAGTGCAATTGTCATGGCGTTTTTTGGAGGGCGTCCGGAATATTTTCTTTACTTTTGCTTTTATAAAGCAATATGTTGATGAATATAAAACGATATATCATAGGAACTGCCATAGTAGGTGGATTGTGCATGATGCTGAATGCACAGTCGTTTGATATGGCATTGAAATACCGGATAGAGACAAGTGGTAACATTTCGAATGGTACGTATGCACCATTGTGGTTTACGGCCAATCGGTATGGACTTTCCAGCGTGGCTCCCAATACAGGTTTTTTGAGAACGGGATTGTCGTTTCATAAGAAATTGAATCATGGTTGGTCTTTAAATATGGCTGCAGACGTAGCTGCTACAACCCATCAAACAGCCGATATTGTTATCCAGCAGTTGTATGCAGATATTTCATGGAGATGTTTGAATTTAGGTATAGGAAGTAAAGAACGCGCAGGCTTTCCATTAGTAAAAAATACACATATCAGTAGTGGTATGATGGTTGAAGGTACTAATGCACGTCCTGTTCCACAGGTTCGAGGTGAGATAAAAGAATATGTTCCATTTCCCGGAACAAACGGATGGTTGTCGTTGAAAGGACATGTTGCTTATGGCATTTTTTCGGATGGGAATTGGCAGGAAAGTTTTGCCTTTGCAGGGGAAAAATACATGAAAGATGTGTATTATCATAGTAAGTCGTTAATGTTTCGTGTTGGAAATGTAAAGAGGTTTCCGGTAGAGTTTGAAGTCGGACTTTTGGAAGCTGCACAATTTGCAGGAAAACAGTATGTGCATAATGACGATGGAACAAGTACACTGGTAACTGTAATGCCTCATGGATTGAAAAGTTTTATGAAAGCTTTTATTCCCAAGCATTATGGTGGATTGTATAATGTGGAGGGAAATCATTTGGGAAGTTGGAATTTTGCACTGAATTATTATGTTGATTCTTGGAAATTCCGGTTGTATTTAGAGCATTATTTTGAAGACCATTCACAAATGTTTTGGGAGTATGGACGTTGGAAAGATGGACAATTGGGAGTTGAAATTTCATTTCCAGATAATTTGTGGATTCGTTCTTTTGTATGGGAAGGAATGTCCACAAAAGACCAATCGGGACCTATTTTGTACGATCAAGTAGCAGGAACGTTTGGTTGCCAGATAAGTGCAGGCGATAACTATTATAATAATGGTAATTATTTAGCTTGGCAACATTGGGGCATGGGGATGGGGCAACCTTTTTTATATGGTCCTGCATATAATAAAGATGGAAGTATTTCATTTAAAAGCAACCGGGTGAAATCGCAACATATTGGTATTGAGGGTGAACCTTCAGAAGAATGGGCATATCGGGTTTTGCTATCGTATGTAAGGCATTGGGGAACATACGGATATCCGTTGGATAAGCAACGGAAACAATTTAGCTCATTGTACGAGATAACGTATTCTCCTAAACAGGCAAAAGGATGGCATTTTATATTGGGGATGGGGCTTGACCGAGGAAACTATTTAGGAAATTCTCTTGGAGGGATTCTTTCCATTCGTAAAATAGGTAAAATATTGTAATGTTAAAGATGAATATCTATGCGTAAAAGGTTATTTATGGCAATATTCAGTAAAATCAGTATGATTATTATACCTTTATGTCTGATGGCAGGGTGTAAGAAAGAGCCTGTCGATCCGGGTATAGAGGGTATGTGGAGACTGGAGCGGTTTGTGACTAAATCGGATGGAGTGGTACATAATGAATGTCAACGGATATTTTATAGCATACAGTTGCAGCTTGTTGTTTTGGCAGAAAAAAACTGTACGCATGGGTATGGTATTTATATTGGAGCTTTTAGTTATGGAGAGAAACATAAAACAGTTATGATGAAAGATTTTAAAACAAGGAAGTCTTCTGGAGATGACGGTGAACTGGTGGAAGTGGAAAAGTTAAATCCATATGGGATTAATAGTAGTGAAACAGTTTTTCAAGTAGTAAAGAAAGGAGGCAAACAGTTAGTTTTAGATTCAGAATATGCTACATTATATTTCAGCCGATTTTAGGATAATTTTAAAAAACGAAAATCATTTTACATTTATTTCATTTTATTCTTATATTTGCAGAAACAAATATTTCCGATAATGAAAAGCGATATCACATTAATGAACCGAGCAGCCGATAACATTCGTATCCTGACTGCAGCAATGGTGGAAAATGCTAAATCCGGCCATCCGGGAGGAGCGATGGGAGGTGCTGATTTTATAAACGTTCTGTTTTCAGAGTTTTTAATTTATGATCCGGAAAACCCTTATTGGGAAGGAAGAGACCGTTTCTTCCTCGACCCGGGGCACATGTCGCCTATGCTATATGCAGTATTAGCAATGTGTGGAAAGTTTACAATGGAAGATTTAAAACAATTCCGTCAGTGGGGTAGCAATACGCCGGGACATCCGGAACTGAATATAGAAAGAGGAATCGAGAATACATCGGGACCGTTAGGACAGGGTCATGCTTTTGCTGTAGGAGCTGCTATTGCAGCTAAGTTTTTAAAAGCACGTTTGGGAGATGTTATGAATCAAACCATCTATGCTTATCTTTCAGACGGTGGTATGCAAGAAGAGATATCACAGGGAGCCGGGCGTATTGCAGGTTATTTGGGGTTGGATAATCTTATTATGTTTTACGATGCAAACGATATTCAGCTTTCAACAAAATGTACGGAAGTCACAAATGAAGATGTTGCAAAGAAATATGAAGCTTGGGGATGGAAAGTATTTGTGATCGATGGAAACAATGTAAATGAAATTAGAGAAGCGTTAAGTGCGGCTAAAGAAGTGAAAGGGCAGCCTGCACTAATTATAGGAAATACAGTTATGGGGAAAGGTGCTCGTAGGGCAGATAATACAAGCTACGAGCATGATTGTGGTACGCATGGTGCTCCTTTGGGAGGAGAAGCCTATGTGAATACCATTAAGAATTTGGGAGGAAATTTAGATTGTCCATTCCAGATATTCCCAGATGTGGAAGAAATGTACGAAGCTCGTCGAAAGGAATTAAAGGAAATCGTTTCTCAACGTTACGCAGAAAAAGAACAATGGGCTGCAAACTATCCCGACTTAGCCAAGAAAATGGATGATTGGTTCTCAAACCGTCTTCCGGAAATAGATTGGGATTCTATCCAACAGAAAGCCGATGCTCCGACACGGGCTGCTTCAGCAAATGTGTTAAGCTTGTTGGCTACACACGTAGAGAATATGATTTGTGCTTCGGCAGATTTATCTAATTCGGATAAAACAGACGGTTTCCTTAAGCAAACTCATGCTTTTACTAAAGGTGATTTTAGTGGTGCGTTTTTACAAGCAGGTGTTGCAGAATTGACAATGGCATGTTGTTGCATAGGCATGGCTTTGCATGGAGGTGTAATTCCTGCATGTGGAACATTCTTTGTTTTTTCAGATTATATGAAACCTGCCATACGTATGGCTGCTTTGATGGGGATTCCTGTTAAGTTTATATGGTCGCACGATGCTTTTCGTGTAGGAGAGGACGGACCTACTCATCAACCTATTGAGCAGGAGGCTCAAATTCGTTTGATGGAAAAAATAAAGAATCACAAAGGGGAAAATTCCATGTTAGTGTTGCGTGCTGCAGATGTGAATGAAGCAACACAGGCATGGAAGTTGGCTATGGAAAATAATTCAACTCCGACTGGATTGATATTTTCACGTCAGAATGTGAAGAATTTACCAGTGGGAACTGATTATAAGCAAGTTCGTAAAGGGGCTTATATTGTTGCTGGTTCGGATGAGAATCCCGATGTTATTCTGTTGGCTTCAGGGTCAGAAGTCTCAACCCTTGTTGCAGGAGCAGAATTGTTAAGGAAGGAAGGTATAAAGATTCGAATCGTATCGGTACCTTCTGAAGGATTGTTCCGTTGTCAGGATAAAGATTATCAGGAGTCTATTCTTCCTACAGGTGCAAAAATTTTTGGTCTGACAGCAGGTTTATCTGCCAATCTTCAAGGATTGGTTGGAACTAACGGGAAAATTTGGGGGGTAGATGTCTTTGGTTATTCTGCACCTTTTAAAGTTCTAGATGAAAAATTAGGTTTTACAGCCGAGAATGTATATAAACAAGTAAAAGAAATGTTGCGATGAGGATAATTGGATTAGCTTCGGATCATGCCGGATTTGCGTTGAAAGAATATGCAAAGCAGTGGCTGATTGATAAAGGTTTCCAATATAAAGATTATGGAACATTTAATTCGGAAAGTTGTGATTATCCGGATTATGCTCATTTATTGGCAAAAGGAATTGAAAATGGAGACTGTAATATCGGTATTGCTGTGTGCGGCAGTGGTGAAGGTATTAGTATGACATTGAATAAGCATCAAGGAATTCGCGCTGCTCTTTGTTGGATACCCGAGATTGCCAAATTATCACGTCAGCATAACGATGCAAATGTATTGGTTATGCCGGGACGTTTTATTGATACAGTGATGGCCGATAAAATAATGACAGTGTTCTTTGATACAGCATTTGAAGGCGGAAGACACCAAGCACGAATAAATAAGATACCTATGAAAGAGCGATAGGAATTCTTTCTGTTCTATATAAAGATACAAATTGCATGTGGTTTTTAATTTTTTAATACATGTAATTTGTATCTTTTTTTGTGCAATTTAATCTGTTTTTTCTATATTTGCCTGCTGATTAATAATAAATACACAATAATATACTTAACGACTATGAGAAAACTGTTATTTTTACTTTTATTAAGTTTGCCGTTGTTTTGTGTTGCAGAAACGGAAAAAAAAGATTCTGGTGCTAAATATTTAGCTGGGGCAGTAACAATGAAAGATGGGAAAGTTTCTTTCAATGAAGAAATAAGTGCTCCGGGTTTGTCGAAAGAAGAACTGTTCGATGTAATGCAACAGTGGATAACGGATTGGAAAGAATCACGTGAAAATATTGTAAATGTATCAATAAACTATAGCGATAAAAGTGAAGGGAAAATAGGAATTACGGTTGAAGATTATTTAATATTCAAATCTAAATTCTTGCTTTTAGATCGTACACGTGTTTATTATCAGGTAAATATTTATTTGCAGGATGAAATTTGTGATGTGGAAGTGACGAATATTCATTATTGGTATGAAGAACAGCGGGATGGTGGAGAAAGATATATTGCTGAAGAGTGGATTACAGATGATGTGGCTTTAAATAAGAAAAAAACAAAATTAGTTCATGAAAAAGGAAAATTCAGAGAGAAAACCATTGATTTGAAAGATGAACTTTTCCAATCTGTAGCCGAACTTTTGCGTAAAAGCAGAGACGAAAAATTTAAATCATCGGATGAATATCAAGATTTGTTAGAAAAAGCAAGAAGATCATATAAGTAATCAAAGTAAAGCAAACTGTGTCAGTAAGGCAAAACTAAAGACTTACTGGCACAGTTTTTTTGTTAGAATAGGAAATTATATAGATAAATAACAAGATTTATATGGAACAAGTATCATTAAGGGTAGCGAAGAAGGAGCATTATGTATGGTTAGACGTTGTCCGGTTTCTGGCAATGTTTATGGTTGTGTGTTGTCATTCATCCGATCCGTTTAATTTTTATGCAGGTGAACCTCCGGTCAATATAGGTGAAATAAAATTTTGGGGAGCAGTGTATGGATCGTTTTTGCGTCCGTGTGTACCATTGTTTGTTATGATTACCGGGGCATTGTTACTTCCTGTGAGGGGTGAAACTTCTGTATTTTATAAGAAGCGCATCAGCCGTGTCTTTTGGCCTTTTTTGTTATGGTCTGTTCTTTATAATATGTTTCCTTATATAACGGGTGTTTTAGGATGCACACCCGATGTGGTGCTTGACGTCTTTCCATATTCAGGCGAAGAGGCAATGCGCCAATCTCTTGATGTATCATTGAGTTATATCTGCCAATTACCTCTGAATTTTTCTTTGATCGATGTTCACATGTGGTATATATACTTGCTTATAGGAATGTATTTATATATGCCTATATTTTCAGCATGGGTTGAGAAAGCCAGCGAAAAAGCCAAACTTTGGTTCTTGGTAGCATGGGGAATCACACTATTTATCCCATATTATCGTACATTTGTCGATCCATATATTTGGGGAGCCTGCTCGTGGAATGAGTTTTATATGTTATACAACTTTGCAGGTTTCAATGGTTACTTGCTGTTAGGGCATTATTTACGCCATCATGAGTGGAGCTGGAAAAAAGTATTAGGCTTAGGAATTCCATTGTTTGCGATAGGTTTTTGGGTGACTTATACCGGTTTCCGTTATATGACATCCGATCCTGATTGTACACCGGAAGAATATGAATTGTTCTTCTATTATTGTTCTCCGAATGTAGTAATGATGACCATACCCTTATTTGCATTGGCTAAGAAAGTTCATATTACCAATGTAAGAATACAAAAAGCATTGGCAAATTTAACGGTTTGTGGTTTTGGCGTGTATATGGTTCATTATTTCTTTACGGGTCCCGGAGTGGTACTTGCCAGATATTTGAATGTGCCTGTTTCCTTGCAGATACTGTTTTCTGCCATATTTGCATTCTTTATATCATGGTTGATAGTAAATGTTTTACGTAAAATCTTCGGACGTTATGCCCGTTATGTGGTAGGGTAAACATATCCGGATGTGCTCTTTCAAGAAAGACTATTTTAAGAAAGAAATACCGAAAGAAAGAGGTAACAAATCGTTTACACTTTTCAGAAGGAGAATTTCTTTCTTTCCATATAGTAAAATGCGTATAGGAGTATGAAAACGTTGTTCCGTTTCAAGTAGTACTTGCCGGCATGCACCACATGGAGGTACAGGCATTTCGGTTTCTTCTGTATCGTTTCGTGCTGCAATTGCAATGGCTTTTACTGCTTGGTCGGGATATTTTGCTCCGGCATAAAATAAGGCAGTTCGTTCGGCGCATGTTCCGGAAGGAGATGCGGCATTTTCCTGATTACTTCCGCAAATAATTTCTCCATTATCCAATAATACTGCAGCTCCTACGTAAAAATGCGAATAAGGAGCATAGCTGTGTTCATTGGTCTTTCTTGCTTTATCAATCAGTTGGCGGTCAGATGCATTCAATTCTTCGTAAGTGAAAGATTGGATGTCGATTTCTATTTTTTTTCTCTTCATAAATTTATAAAAACAATTAGACGTTTATTTACAAATGTACTGAAAAAGAGGCAGATTTCTCATATCATTTTGTGAATATTGTCGAATAATTTATCTTTGTGGCACAATAAAAAGACAACAACAATGAGATTTATAAAATGTTTTCTGTTTACAGTGATGTTGTGTATGGTGTGTATGGTTTCTGCACAACAGCGTAATAAAGCATACGAAGATTATATAAAAAAGTACCGTCATGTAGCGGTAGAAGAGATGAAGCATTATCAGATACCAGCCAGTATTACTTTGGCGCAAGGATTATTGGAGTCGGGTGCGGGAAGAAGTTTGCTTGCCAGAAAGTCGAATAATCATTTCGGTATCAAGTGTGGGGGCTCGTGGGATGGTGCGACAGTCAGGCATACCGATGATGCTCCCAATGAATGTTTCCGTGCATATAAACATGCACGTGAGTCTTACCGGGATCATTCTAAATTTTTACGTTCGGGAGCCCGATATGCTTTCTTGTTCCGTCTGAAAATTACCGACTATGAAGGGTGGGCAAAAGGTTTGAAGAAGGCTGGCTATGCAACCGACCCTAATTATGCTACGCGGTTGATTAACATAATTGAGTTGTACGATTTAGATCAATACGATAAAAAAGGCGGATTAGAGCGAAGTGAAAAGTTTCCCAATCCGCATCAGCCTTATTTGGCAAACGAGTTGCTTTATGTTATAGCTCGTCCGGGTGATACTTTCAAGCAAATAGGGAAGGAGTTCGACATTAAAAGTCGGAAATTAAGAAAATACAATGAATTGCCTAAAGATTATGTATTTAAAGGAGGAGAAATTGTTTATCTTGAACAGAAAAGACGCCGGGCAACGAAAGACCATATCGTTTATGTTGTGAAAAACGGCGACTCTATGTATAGCATTTCCCAGATGTTCGGCATCCGGTTATCTCGTTTGTATAAGATGAATGATATGAATCCCGATTCGCCGGCTCCGAAAGTTGGCGATATTCTCCGGTTGCGGTGAGTGGAAAAGATGAAGAAAAAACGGCTCACTTGTATTCATGTTGTGTAGATTTAGTTACTCTATGATTTGTACAAGTGAGTCGTTTGGAATGTGAATGTGTAGCGTGTTACGTGAATCTCTATTGTGGAGTGATGCATTCATCGTAAGCACGATGAAATGCTACTACAGCCTCTATGCCTTTACGGAATATATCAAGAGGGAAGTTTTCATTGGGAGAATGAATTGCATCACTTTCAAGTCCAAATCCCATGAGAATTGTTTTTATGCCTAATAGTTGTTCAAAATCGCAGATAATGGGAATACTTCCTCCTCGACGGACGCCAAGGGGCTGTTTCCCGAAAGCTTTGGCAAATCCTTTTTCTGCAGCTTTGTATGCCGGGTGAGAAAGAGGGCATACGTATCCTTCACCACCATGCATGGGAGTGACTTTGACTTGCACATAATCGGGGGCTATCCGATTTATATAATCGACAAATAGTTGCGATATCTTGTGGTGACTTTGGTGGGGAACCAGTCTGCAAGATACTTTTGCATATGCTTTTGAGGGTAAAATAGTTTTAGATCCTTCACCGGTATATCCTCCCCATATTCCGCAAATGTCGAAAGACGGGCGGCAACTGTTTCGTTCCAAGGTAGAATATCCTTCTTCACCTTTCAAGGCTTTTACACCGATAGCATGCATATATTGTTTTTCATCGAAAGGAATATGCGCTATCATATTGCGCTCGGTGTTCGATATATCTTCTACATCATCATAAAAATGAGGGATGGTTATTCTTCCTTTTTCATCGGTGATTTGGCTTAATAGATTGCATAATACATTAATAGGATTGGCTACTGCACCGCCAAAATGTCCGGAATGTAGGTCACGATTCGGACCGGTTATTTCTATTTCCCAGTATGCCAACCCTCTTAAACCGATGGTCAGAGAGGGAGTGTCTGCTCCTAACATGCTGGTGTCTGACACTAAAATGACATCAGCTTTTAGCAATTCCCGATGCTCTTTTAAAAAAACGTTGAGGCTTGGTGAACCGATTTCTTCTTCTCCTTCGAAGATAAACTTGACATTATGTTTTAGAAGCTTTTCTTTTACCATGTATTCGAAAGCTTTGACTTGGATCATCGATTGCCCTTTGTCATCATCGGCACCTCGTCCCCAAATGTGCCCGTCCCGAATAACTGGTTCGAAAGGTTGGCTTTTCCACAAATGCATTGGCTCTGCAGGCATGACATCGTAATGGGCATAGATTAAGACTGTCGGAGCATCGGCAGAGATATGCTTTTCTGCATATACCAACGGATTGCCTTGAGATGGTATTATTTCAGCTTTGTCGACTCCGGCTTCCAGTAATAATTCTTTCCACCTTTCGGCACACTTTAACATGTCTTGTTTATGTTGTGGCGATGCACTGATGCTTGGAATGCGAATCAAACTGAAAAGTTCATTAAGAAAACGTCCTTCGTGTTGTTCGATATACGATTTTATATCCATGATTGTAATTGGTTTATAGTCGGGTTGTTTTATTTAAGAGGTAATAATCCAATAAAGTCATTGCTGTCATAGCTTCGACAATGGGGACTGCGCGAGGGAGGACACATGGGTCGTGACGTCCTTTGGCTTTTAATATTGTCGGGTTTCCGTGAATGTCGACCGTTGGTTGTTCCATTAACACCGTAGCAACAGGCTTAAATGCAACACGGAAATAAATGTCTTGTCCGTTGCTGATGCCTCCTTGAATTCCTCCTGAATAATTGGTCAATGTGGCAATTTCTCCATCTTTATTTCGCACAAAGATGTCGTTTTGCTGTTTCCCTTTCATTTGCATATTGCAGAACCCCTGTCCATATTCAAATCCTTTTGCAGCATTGATACTTAACATGGCATTTCCTAAAGCAGCATGAAGTTTACCGAATACGGGTTGTCCTAATCCGATAGGACATCCTTTAATAACACATGTTATGATACCTCCTATTGTATTTCCTTCCTCCTTTACTCTTTTTATCAGTTCTTCCATTTGCCGGGCAATGAGCATATCGGGACAACGTACTAGATTTTTTTCAATGCAACTAAAGTCGTATTGAGTATAGTCGTTGTTTGTTTTTAGATCACCAACTTGAGATGTATATGCGGTGATACTGATTCCAATGTGTTTTAATGCCAGTTTTGCCAATGCTCCTGCAACAACTCTGGCTATTGTTTCACGTGCAGAGGAACGACCTCCTCCACGATGGTCGCGGATACCATATTTTTGTGTGTAAGTATAGTCGGCATGCGATGGACGGAACACATCCTTCATGTTATCATAATCTGATGAGTGCTGATTTGTATTCCATACAACAAATCCGATGGGACAGCCTGTCGATATATTGTCGTAAATCCCAGATAAAAATTCAACCTTATCGGTCTCTTTTCTTCCTGTCGTAATGAGCGATTGTCCCGGTCGTCTGCGTGCTAATTCTTGTTGAACGAAGTTCTCGTCTATAGGTATGCCTGCAGGAAATCCGTCAATAATTCCTCCAATGGCTTTCCCGTGAGATTCTCCGAAGCTGGTTAGTCGGAATATATTTCCAAATGTATTATTAAATGCCATGACAGTTATTTTTGTTTGAATTAGAATTTACTTCCGGCACCTCCTCCGCCAAAGCTTCCATCTCCGAAGCTGCCGCCACCAAAGCCTCCTCTGCTTCCACCGAAACCACCTCCAAAGAAAGTCCCTCCGCCGATGAAAGGCCATCCTCTTCCTCCTCGATGATGGAAGTCGTCATCATTGTGCTTTTTTTGTTTACGTCGGACTATATTCCCACAATTCTGGCATAGATAAGTTATTTCTATGGTTTGGTATCCGTCCCTTTTCAATAAAGTATGTCTGGAGACTTCACGAAGTTTATGTTTATGACAGCGAGGGCATTTATTCCTTTGGCGGATTGCAATCCATAAGATGAGTGGAACACCTCCGAAACAACATAATAGGATGAAAAAAAGTGAGAGAAGAGAGTGGCTATCTTGTTGGGCTGGCGTGATGGGTTCTCCTGTTCCTTCCAGATGATTCCTAAGGGCTTGAATTCCAGCCAACATTCCTTCATCCCATTGATTCTCTTTAAAGAAGTTATTCATGTAGCGGATTTGTATCTGTTTGCATACGGCATCTGGCAAAATACCTTCCAATCCATATCCTGTAGCAAACTGAATACACCGGTCGGATGTTGATAACAGAATGACCAATCCGTTGTCTTTTCCTTTCTGTCCAACACCGTTTCTTTCTCCTAATTGGTAAGCAAAATCGAAACAATCGCCTCCTTCAATTTTCCGGACAGCCACAACGAGTGTTTGTATTCCCGTCTTTTGTTCCAATGCATAGAGTGTTGTATCAATTGCCATGACAGTAGCTTCACTCAATACTCCATCGGGATTACTTACATAGCGTAGCTTGTTTTGCAGGTGTACCATTGGAATATCTTCGACCTTATGAGCTTTGTCTGTAGCCGAAGACAAGGTAATAAAGCAAAGGAAAAGCAGGACTGATGATAAGATTCTTTTCATGCCAGATTATTAGAACTTGACTTCCGGGGCTTTTTCACTTCCTTCTTCTGCTTCAAAGTAAGGACGTTTTTCAAAGCCGAATAAACCGGCAAAGATATTTTTAGGGAAACGTCGAATCGTGGTATTGTAATTGCGGGCTACTTCATTGAATTTGCGCCGTTCTACACTGATGCGATTTTCTGTTCCTTCTAATTGGGCTTGTAGTGTTTGGAAATTTTCGTTGGCCTTTAATTCCGGATAATTTTCCGAAACAGCCAACAGACGACCTAATGCACTTCCTATTTCTCCTTGCAAGCGTTGGTAATTGGCTAACTTTTCAGATGTCAAATCGTCTATATTGATGTTCATTTGGGTTGCTTTGGCACGTGCTTCTACTACGGCATCGAATGTTTCTTTTTCATGAGTGGCATATCCTTTTACAGTATTTACCAGATTGGGGATTAAATCTGTTCTGCGTTGATATTGATTCTCAACATTACTCCATGCAGTGCCTACTTGCTCATCTAAAGTAACCATGGAGTTATAAGAAGATACCGAATAAATTGCTATAATCGCAATAACAATGACAATACCGATGATAGTCTTTTTCATAATTGAAATGAATTTGTTGTTTTTTTAAGATCATTTGTACGCAAACATACGGAAAAAAAATCATTTCTCAATTTTTCCTGCTTGTTTTTATAGGTATATCAAAGGATTTGGGAATAAATAACAAGCGTTTTTTAATTTTTGCCAAGGTGTTTTTCAACAAATGTTTTGACTTTTTCTGTGTATTCTTTTGGGTGGTTCCGGTAAGCATGTGCATGATCGGTTTCCGGTGCTATCCATAACTCTTTAGGTTGCGGCTTGGCATCGTATAGCTGATATACCATTGCTGTAGGAACAAAATCATCGTTGTCGCCATGTATAAACAGCATTGGCAAAGTGCATTTTTGTATTTGTTTTATGGCAGATGCTTCTTTAAAGTCCCAACCATTTTGTTTTTTGCATATCCAGCTGGCAATATTCAGCCACGGGAAAGAGGGGATATGAAAAAGTCCTTTAAATTCTTTCTGAAACTGGTCCCATACGCTTGTATAACCACAGTCTTCTATAAAACAACGAATGAAAGGTGGTACTCTTTCTCCGGAAACCATCATGGTTGTAGCAGCTCCCATTGAAATGCCATGTACAACACTTTCAAGAGAATCGCCGAATAGGGAAGGCATGGTGTCTATCCATTGGAGTACGTCTTTCCGGTCTAACCACCCCATTTGTATAGTGTTTCCCTCACTAAGTCCACTGTACCGCAAATCCGGAAGTAAGATATTGAAATCGAGCTCTTTATTATAAAGATATCCGATGTGAAACATCCTGATGGCATTGTCTGTATATCCATGTATAATGATGGCGGTATGCGACGTTGGCTGTGAGGCGTATGCGTAATATGCATGTAGGCGAATGCCGTCGGGTGCTGTGATGAACGTATCGCGCATGGCATTATTTTGTTGCAGACTGTCTAACCACGAATTGATTTGCGGATATGTTTCCTGCATGTAAGTGAGCGATCCTTTTAAATCTTTTCCCCGATTTTCCGGACGTAACGAATAGTCTATTAATAAAAATCCTACACTTGTAAAAACGAGTGATAGCATGATTATGCTAATGCCTGTTGAAATGAATATTTTTTTGCGTGTCATTTTTTATTTGTTCCATATTTCCCAAGCAGCAAAGGCTTGTAGAAATAACATTTCCAATCCGTTTTTTACTATGGCTCCATGTTCGTTTCCTTTTTTCATGAAAAGAGTTACGCTTGGGTTATAGAGTAAATCGTATAGTAAGTGATGATGTGTCAGACATTCGTATGGTATGTTCGGGCATTCGTCTGTATGGGGATACATTCCTACCGGAGTACAATTTACAATAACTTTATAGCTGTCCATGATTTCTGGCGTTAGCTCTTCGTAAGTGATGGTTGTATCGTTATGGTGATTTCTTGAAACAAAAAGAGTGGACAGTCCCAATTGTTTTAATCCATAATTGACTGCTTTCGATGCCCCTCCTGTTCCCAAGATAAGTGCTTTTTTATGATAAGGTTCTAATAGGGGTTCAATGGATTGTGTAAATCCGGTAACATCCGAGTTGTAGCCAGTTAGTTTGATTTTTCCTTTGTTTCGTTCTATTTTGATAACATTTACAGCCCCAATGGAAATAGCTTCCGGGGCTATGTTATTTAAGTAGTGCATAACTTGTTCTTTATAAGGAATTGTAACATTTAAGCCTTCCAGATCGGGGTTGGATGTAAGGATGGCAGGAAAATCGTTTATGTCCGGAATTTCAAAATTAACATATTCAGCATCGATTTTTTCCGATTGAAATTTTTCATTGAAGAAATTTTTTGAAAAAGAATGTCCCAACGGGTATCCTATTAAACCAAATTTTTTCATATGGATAGAATTTTATCTGATTGATTATTTTGTGGCAAAATAAAGGGTACATGCGCCAAATGTAAGACGTTTGAATATCGCTTTTCTGAATCCGGCTTTGTGTAATATGTTTTTCATAACTTCTCCTTGTGGAAAAGCTTTAATGGTTTGTGGCAAATAAGTATATGCCATGTGGTCTTTGGAAAGCATTTTCCCGATGGTAGGGATTATCAAACCAGCATATATGTCATAGAGTTGTTTAATGATGAACTTTTCGGGATACGATAATTCTAAGATAACGAGATGTCCTTCCGGAATTAAAACGCGATACATCTCACGTAATCCTTTGTCTAAGTCTTCGAAATTTCGGATGCCAAAAGCAACAGTAATGGCATCAAACTGATTGTCTGGAAACGAAAGGCTCATGCAATCTTCTTTCATGAATGATATATATTCCGATAAGTGAGCCTGTTTTACTTTTTCCCGGCCTACATTCATCATACCTTCCGATATGTCAATTCCCAATAGTCTTTTAGGGCGTAGAATCTGATATGCTTGTATGGCAAAATCGCCTGTCCCGGTAGCCACATCCATGATTTGTTGCGGTTGGAAAGGTTTAAGCATCCGGATTGCTTTGCGGCGCCAGAATTTATCAATATCGAACGAAAGTAAATGATTTAAGTGATCGTAAGTAGGAGCAATGTTGTCGAACATTTCTTCTACCTGTTTGGTCTTATTTTCACTTTCATTGTAAGGTTTGATTGTTTCCTGTGGATAACGTGACATAAATGTGAGGTGAAATGGGTTAAAAGTTGAGCGCGTTTTTTGAAAATGCGCTCAACTTTTCATAAAAATGATATCGCTTTTATTTCGCTAAGTAATCCGTTACATTTTTTTCAATTCGTTCGTTCAGATTGCTTGTATCTCCTTTTACGAATGTTTCACCGGTGATGTGTTCGTACAGCTCAATGTATCTGTCGCTGATGGAATTAACAATTTCTGGAGTCATTTCCGGAACTTTTTGTCCTTCTTTGCCTTGGAATCCGTTTGCCATTAACCATTCGCGTACAAATTCTTTAGAAAGCTGTTTTTGCGGCTCTTCCTTTTCAAAGCGTTCTTGATAGCCTTCCAAATAGAAATAGCGGCTCGAGTCGGGTGTATGAATTTCATCCATTAAGTAAATTTCACCATTGTGTTTTCCGAATTCATATTTCGTGTCGACTAAGATCAAGCCTCTTTCTGCGGCCATTTGAGTTCCACGTTCGAATAATGCCAAGGTATATTTTTCTAATATTGCATATTCTTCGGGCGTAGCAAGTTTTCTTTCCAAGATTTCTTCTTTAGAAATATCTTCATCGTGAAGTCCCATTTCCGCTTTTGTTGTAGGGGTGATAATAGGATGTGGGAATTTTTCGTTTTCACGCATACCTTCAGGGAGCCGGACGCCACAGATTTCACGTACACCGCTTTTGTAGGCACGCCATGCGCTTCCGCATAAATAGCCGCGTACAATCATTTCTATGGGGAATCCTTGGCATAGAACACCGACTGTTACCATCGGGTCGGGGGTTGCAAGTTTCCAGTTGGGACAAATATCAGCTGTGGCATCCAAGAATTTGGCAGCAATTTGATTCAACATTTGTCCTTTGTAGGGAATACCTTTTGGTAATACAACATCGAAAGCAGAGATACGGTCGGTTGCAACCATTATTAGTTTTTCATCTTTGATATTGTATACATCGCGCACTTTACCATGGTACACATTTTTTTGTCCGGGAAAGTGATAGTCTGTTTTTGTTAATGCTGTACTCATTATTCTTTGTATTTAAGTGAATGAATTAGTTCTTTTTCTTTTTGTTTTCTTTTTCTATATCTTCTGTTTGATTCGTCTTTTTTAAATTTTCCTCATACGCTTCATAAGCTTCGACTATACGTGTTACCAATTTGTGTCGGACGATATCTTTTTTATTTAATTCAACAAAACTGATTCCTTTGACTCCTTTCAGGATTTTCATAGCCTGAATGAGTCCGGACGTTTGTGAGTGAGGTAAGTCTATTTGAGTCATATCGCCGGTAACAACCATTTTTGTATTTATTCCCATGCGGGTTAGAAACATTTTAATTTGTTGAGGCGTTGTGTTTTGAGCTTCATCTAAAATGACAATCGCATCGTTTAGCGTTCGTCCCCGCATAAAAGCTAATGGGGCAATTTGAATAATATTCAGTTCCATATATTCTTTTAGCTTACTTGCGGGAATCATGTCTTGCAATGCATCATATAAGGGCTGGAGATATGGGTCGATTTTTTCTTTCATATCGCCGGGGAGAAATCCCAGTTTTTCGCCGGCTTCTACGGCCGGTCTGCTTAAAATTATTTTTTTCTTTTCTTTGTTTTTCAATGCTCTTACAGCCAAGGCGATAGCAGTGTATGTTTTTCCGGAACCAGCCGGTCCGATAGCAAAGATCATGTCGCTTTTTTCAAATTCTTTTACCAATTTCAATTGGTTGGCACTCCGAGGTGTAATGGGTTTTCCTGTAACACTGAAAACAATTGCATCGCCTTCTTTTTCGATAGGTGGTTTATTCCCTTTTATGATGTCGAGTATGGCTTCTTCGTTTAATGAATTATATCGGGCACAATGTTGTTCTAAAGCTAATATTGCTTCTTCGAAAGCACACATTTCTTCTTCATCCCCCATAACTTTGATTACATTGTCGCGTGCAACAATGCGTAATTTGGGGAATAATGCTTTAATCATTTGTATATGGGTATTGTTTATACCATAAAAAATGACAGGATCGATATCTTCTAGAACAATATGCTTTTCAATCATTTGACTTTCTGATGAGATTTTCTAAAAATTAAATGAGGTTCTTTAGAATTTTACTTGAGCTTTTATAATAAAGCTCTGCAAATTTAATCATTACTTTTTAAATGTTTATCATATATGCAGGCAATTTTGTTGTCTTTGTATGTTGGGATAATTAATAGTTTGTTTGAAAAAATCGTTTTTGCTTTCATGCAGATTTCGTATCTTTGGGCAATGATTTTGATATGTGTATCAATATGAGAAGAAAAATAGTACAACAGTTTTTTATGGGATTAATAATTGGGGGGACTCTTTTTTCCTGTACTCAGAAAGATCGGAGTATTAAGTTGAATAATCCGCATAATATTCGGGGGGTAGTAAGTTATAAGAGAAGTTTTGGCGATTTAAATGAAGTGCAATTAAAAGCAGCCAAGAAATGGGGAATTTCCCCAATTGCTTCTCGTGAAGATGCATTGGAGATAGGAGACAAATTGAAGGAAATTGTGTCGTGTGAATATTATGCAGTCGATTCATTAACGCATTCTATTCCTTTTTTAGTCCCGAAAGCTGCTGCATTGGTTGATACCATCGGTAAAAACTTTATTGATTCATTGGGGTGTAAGGGGTTAAACCCTAATAAAATAATAGTTACGTCTGTACTTAGGACGAAAGAAGATGTGAAAAAATTGCGCAGGACAAATGGGAATGCCTCGAAGAACTCTTGTCATTTTTATGGCACGACATTCGATGTAAGTTGGAAACGTTTTGTGAAAGTAGAAGACCCGGACGGACGTCCTATGCAAGATGTTTCTGCGGATACGTTGAAATTAGTACTTTCGGAAGTCTTACGCGATTTGCGCAAAGATGAGCGTTGCTATGTGAAATATGAATTGCGACAAGGATGTTTTCATATAACAGTGCGGTGAAGTAATGGCGAGATACTTTATTGATATAGCTTATGACGGGACAAATTACCATGGGTGGCAGGTACAGCCTAATGGTAGCAGTGTGCAAGAAACTTTATCAAAAGCTTTGTCTGTCATATTACGTTCTCCGGTCTTGCTGACGGGGGCAGGGAGAACCGACGCGGGTGTTCATGCGCGTTTGATGGTTGCTCATTTTGATTTTGAATGTTTATTGGATTGTGCAGCGGTAACGATGAAATTGAATCGGCTATTACCTCCCGATATTGTTGTTTATCGCATTCGGCAAGTAACGGACAATGCGCATGCTCGTTTCGATGCTGTTTATAGGACTTACAATTATCATATATCAACACGCAAAAGTCCTTTTGACCGACAATATACATGGCTTGTAAATTTCCCTTTGGATTTTCATCGGATGAATGAAGCGGCATCTGTTTTATTCGACTACATTGATTTTACAAGTTTCAGTAAATTGCATACTGATGTAAAGACAAATAATTGCCAGATTATGCAGGCGCGATGGATGCAGGCGCATGAGTTTGAGTGGTTTTTTACAATTCAGGCTGATCGTTTCCTTAGGAATATGGTGCGTGCTATTGTAGGGACATTGGTAGAAGTAGGTAGAGGAAAATTGACTGTCGATGGTTTCCGTGATATCATCGAAGCAAAAGACCGTTGTTGTGCCGGGACATCGGCTCCCGGAAATGCTTTGTTCTTGGTTGACATTGGTTATCCCGACACGTTATTTGTAGATTGAATCAGTATTTTTCTGTCAGATATTTCCAATATCGTACAGGCATGTCTTTTTTCTGTTTGCGAGGGTTTAACCGTTCTTTGATGCAGATAGTATTGAAATAACTTTTCCACAGTGTTTGAAGAAGAAGTTCATTTTGGGCAAGGTTTTCGGGAGTTGAGAGTATTTGTTGTAAATTCAGTAGAGTCGTATCTGAAAATGTTACCTCATGGATTGTATTACAATCGTAGTAGATGCCGTATTTTCGTTTAACATCGTATATAATCCATTGTTGATCGGAAAAACGATTGCGAAAATGATCGATAGTAAGGGGTAAAATATTATAAAGAGGTTCAAGAATGGCGAAGTAAATATTATCGACTGTTTTTTGGAACCGGACAAACTGAAGGGCACGGGTATATTCGTCTGTCACCTTTTTCCCTAATTGAAAAACGGCTAAGACATCAGGGTCTGTGAAGTTGGATTCTATGGAATGTGTGCAGCTGAATATTTTGTGAAGGTATCGGAATAGCAACATTGCCACATTGGGAAGTTCGGTCATCCAGCAGCGCGTAATGAGGCTTATGGTATAAGAAGATACTTTTTTTGTCAGCCCGTTCCATACTCTTTCAGCTTTTGCCTTATCTGTCCGTACAACACATACTTCATCATAAAATAAGGGTAGATTATCTTGGTTGCCAATAAGTACGTCGGGTACCTTTCTAAGGTTGAATGAATCGAAAACAGAAGTAAGAAGTCCTTCGAATGAAGAATCATATTGGAAAATAATCATGTGTATTACTATTTGACCGGTTGTTTATGTTAATATGTCAAGCCTTTTTTTGAAAATTTCTTGGAAAATTAAAAAAATAAGCTCGCGTTTTTTTGTATATGTAAAGATAAATTTTTTCTAAAAATACCATGTTTTCTCATACTTTGTAACCTTTTTTCGAAATTTATATTTTATTTATTACAATTTTTACATACATTTGTGCATACGTTATAGCAGGTTTGGTTAAGTTGCTGTATATAAAGAACGACAGAGAAATAGATGTGTGTTGGCTTATTTATGTTAGGTTTTACCAATTGATATGAAAAATGATAATTTATATGGAAGAAGCATGTAAATCATTTGTGGTCACCAAGAATGACCGGTGCATAACTTCCGGTAGAGATAAGTCATTTATGCTTATAACGCCAACAGGCGATTGGCGGTTTATACGTGCGTTGGAAATGGGTTATTTTCGTTATCAGTCCGGTAGGAAAGTATGGGAGGTAGCATTGACAGATGGAACATTTTTACCTTTGCGCAGGAATACAACAGCAGAGCAGATATGTATGTATAGTCCTTTTTTTATACAGATTCATCAGTCATATATTATTAATATTTCCTATTTGACGTTGGTTCAAGATAATCATTGTGTTATGCGTTTCCCGTTTGACAAGACAGAAGAGTTGCTTATATCCAAGAAATATAAGAAAGAAATAACAGAAAAGTTTTGTCAATTATAATTTTCAATCATGAACCTATTATTGGAGTTTTAGTTGTTAATAAAGTTTTTTAGCCCTTTTAGTTATAAATTTAGAGCAGATAGTCTTTTTTTTGTTGCGTTTAGTAAAAAAATCTCATGTTATCTTTATTGTTTGTTTAAGAAATGCATATTTTTGTCACAAAATATAAATAAAAATAAATTATGAATATGGCAAAATATAGAAAAGTATTATTGGCTCTATGCTTGTTTACTGTAGGGGTTTGTGTGCATGCCCAGTATCTTCGTACTTCTTATTTTATGGAAGGAGTAAGTTCTCGCTTGCAATTAAATCCTGCTTTACAACCGACAAATGGGTATATAAATATACCGGTATTGGGTTCTTTCAATATAGGAGCCTCTTCTAATGTATTGGGAACGAGTGATATTATCGACATTTTAGATTCCGGTGAAGATTTGTTTTCTAATGATGCTTTATATAACCGATTGAAAACGGATAACCGTTTGAATGTTAATTTGAATACAGAGTTGTTGTCTTTTGGCTGGCACAGAGGCAAAGGATTTTGGAGTGTAAATGTCGGTTTGCGGGCAGATGTCGGTGCTTCTATACCGAAGTCGATGTTTGAATATATGCGCGATGCCAATGGCTTCAGTTTGACAGACGGCATTCAATCGTATAAAATAGGAAATGAAAGGTTCGATTTAAATGCATATGCAGAAGTTGGTGTAGGATATTCTCGGCAGATAACAGACAAACTTACGGTGGGTGGTCGTTTCAATGTCTTATTGGGTATTGCGAGAGCTGAGATGGAAATAAATCGTTTTGATGTTGAAATGGATATTCCCGATGTGGCAAATGCAGAAAATCTGCGTCCGGAAGATTGGTATGGAAGCAACTATTCGTACAATGTACAAGCAAACTTGGTTACTTCTTATAAAGGAGGTGGTTTAGATTTTGATCAAAACGGATATATCAGTGGATTCGACTTTGGAGGAGGCTTCGGTATTGCAGGAACAGGTTTTGATATTGATTTGGGTGCAAGTTATCAAATCTTCGACAATCTGACAGTATCTGCAGCAGTTCTTGATTTAGGATTTATCAAATGGAAAGACAATGTTACGACAGCGGCTTCTGTAAGTGAAGGGGAGTCGGTAGTTATCGATCAAGAAAATTATGATAAATACATTAATGATGATTTCTTGAATTTGGATCGTTTCAATTTGAGAGAGAATAATGCTGCTGTCCAATCTTCAAAAACACGTCTGGCTTCTACCATTGTATTAGCTGGTGAATATGGTTTTTTTGAGAATAAGTTGGCTGTAGGTGCCATATATACAACTCGTTTTGTGGAACCGAAGACACTGAACGAGTTAACGTTTTCCGCTACTTATCGTCCGAAAAATTGGTTTAATGCAGCAATAAGCTATTCTCCCGTTCAGGCTGGAGGTAAGTCGTTGGGACTTGGGTTGAAGTTGGGTTCTCTATTTTTGGGAACAGATTATATGTTCTTTGGGAACAATTCGAAATCTGTAAATGGGTTCATCGGCATAAGCATTCCTTTGGGAGCGAAGAAATCCGATGTAATTTAAAAGATAAAAGAAAAAATGTTTTGAAAGACTGTCATAAATGCCTATAGCTTTTCTTGTCTGTCTCTATTGTAGCTATTGGGCAGACAGTCTTTCTTACTCTTTATGAGGACTGATTTATAATTGTTTTAACAGATGTCCGTCTGACTGGTAAATAGAGACAGTTCCGTTTTCATATAAAGCAAAAGTTGGCACATTTCCATTCTTTGGGAATGTAATGGAACCAGTATTGCAAATAGTCATGCCTTTTTCCTGTTTTTCCAGTTTCCATAAATGCGTATGCCCATAGAAGAAATAATCGAATTTTCCCAGTGGTAATTTTTCTTCGTTGTAGATATGTCCGTGAGTGAGAAATAATTTTTTCCCATTGTCTACGATTATCATATAATCTGAAAGAATAGGAAAATGTAAAAGCATTTGGTCTACTTCCGAGTCGCAATTCCCGCGAATTGCAATTATTTTATCGCTCATTTTGTTCAAGTATTCTGCAATGCCCTGCGGATTTAGTTCTTCTGGAAGGCTGTTTCGTGGTCCGTAGTTCAAAATGTCTCCTAAGATGCATAGCATGTCACAATGATGCGTATTGTAAAAATTCAGCATGTTTTCAACAGCAGGAAATGAACCATGTATGTCAGATACGATTAAATATTTCATTACTTTGTTATTAGTTAGTTTTTCAATAGTCGCAAAAATAGAAATATTCCATTGCATTTCAGATATATGGCTAAAGAAAAGCGAAAAAACATGAGTGCCTTTTCGCTTTTTCTCAAGAGATTAGTATTTAAATGCTGTCAGGAATATAAATTTTGTCTTGACGTTTTTATGGCTTTTTCCGTGTACATTTGATAACGTCTTGATTAATATCTTTTACTTTGTTCAAGATCATTTTTTCTATTTGCCTGTCGTATGTTACCAAGCCATTAATTTCATGTTCTACATCAGTTGTCTGGGTATAGATAGCCGCGCTTAGTCCTTCGTATTTAATCATTTGTTCTATCTGATTCATCATAAGCACATAAGTATCGGTTAATATATTTTTATTGAGCATCATTTCGTATGCATTGTTTGGAACCGGCCATAAATGCCCACGTACAAACAATCCTTTACCTCCGAATTCACCTAATGAAGCAGCTCTTTTTTCATCGGGTTTAGGCATAGCATTCGATTCAATATTTCCGTAATGATGCATGTCTACGAAGTCTCCATTGCCCGGATCTCCATAAGCAGGTCGGTATCCGGGTGCATAATTGAATCCGGATAGCCCGTTAACCAAGCGTGAACAGTCGTATTTTTTTGTCCATTCTGTGATATCTGTAACTTCGAATGCTCCCCAATTTTCATTGAAAGGTACCCACATTACAATAGATGGTGCATTATAATGTTGGTCGATCATAGTTTTAAGTTCTTTTCTAAACTGGGAACGGATGGCAGTGGAATCAGCCCCATCGGGTTCCCATAGATTGGGCATATCTTGCCAGACCATGAGTCCCAATTTGTCGCAGTGATAATACCAGCGTTGTGGTTCTACTTTAATGTGTTTGCGGATGACATTGAATCCGGCATTTTTTGCCAGTTTTATGTCGTATGCCAATGCCTCATCGGTAGGAGCCGTAAAAATCCCGTCCGGCCAATATCCTTGGTCTAACAATCCGATATGAAAAACGAATTCCCCGTTTAGGACAGGTCTGTTTATCCCGTCTATCTTTTTTATTTCAATAGATCGCATGCCAAAGTAAGAGTCAATTTTATCAATGATTTTTCCTTTTGAAGTGGTTAAAGTTAATTTTAATCCATATAAAAAAGGATCATCCGGGCTCCATAAGTGAGGTTGGTTTATTGTTAAGAATAAGGTTTCTTTTGGTGTTCCACTTGTTTGTGCAACAAGCGTTTCGCCATTGTAAGCTTCTGCAGTAATCTTTATTTTATTGCTCTCTCCATATACGGTTGGTATGACAAGTATTCTATTATTCGGTAAATCGGTTGTGATTTTGAAATGGGAGATGTATTGCTCTTCTACAGGCTCTATCCATACAGTTTGCCAAATGCCGGAAGTATATGTATAGTCTCCTCTGGGACCATTCTTTCCGCAGGCTGCTTTCCCGTCATTCGGGTCGTATGCTCCAACAACCAATTCGTTATTTCCTGATTTTAAATGGGAGGTTATGTTAAAGTGGAAAGAATCGTATCCACCGGTATGTGTGCCGATTTTTTCTCCATTTATGAAAATTGTAGCAATACGGTCTACTGCTCCGAAATGTAATAAAACTTGTTTACCTTTCCATTCTTTGGGAATGCTAAACTCCCGGCGATACCACATGAATGTTTCATTTTTCTTGGCAATGCCTGATAGTTCAGATTCTGGTGGAAACGGAACTTTTATTTTTGCCGTATTTATAAATTGTGGGGGTTGGGTAGAGGTTGTGGGGTCGGTAAGGTTATTGCCTCCCATATACTCCCATGTTCCGTTTAGGTTTTTCCATTCTGAACGCACCATTTGCGGACGAGGATATTCAGGTAATGGGGTTTCAGCATTCAATGCTGTTTGTGTCCAAGGGGTGGGGAGGGTAAAAGAGCTTGTTTCTTGTGCCTGTATTTCAATGCAAAAGCATAATCCGATAAGCAAAATATATATAAATGTTTTCTTCATATTCGATTTCTTAGGTGTAAATAAAAGATGTCTGTTTAAGATAGGAAATAAAAGGACAACCAATTATTTCTTTAAATTGGTTGTCCTTATTATTGATTATTAATTATAGAATCCTATAAATTTAGAGTTCTTTTTCGTTGCTCCAATCCATGGCATCCATACGCTTGTATGAATCGTAACGTTTCTTAGCCATCTTTTCGCAAGCTGCGAACAAGTCGGCTGCTTCTGTCGGATATTGTTTCATTACTGATGCGAAACGTACTTCACCTTTCAGGTAGTCTTGGAAGTTAGCCCAGTTCGGTTCTTTCGAGTCGAGCGAGAACGGATTCTTGCCTTCATCTTCCAAAGCCGGGTTGAAGCGCCACAGATGCCAATAACCGCATTCTACAGCTTTAGCTTCTTCTGCTTGGCTCTTGCCCATACCAGCTTTCAAACCGTGGTTGATACACGGAGCGTAAGCGATAACCAATGACGGACCAGGATATGCTTCAGCTTCGCGGATAGCTTTCAAAGTCTGAGCTTGGTCAGCACCCATTGCAATCTGGGCTACATATACATAACCGTAAGTAGTGGCAATCAGACCAAGGTCTTTCTTGCGTACACGTTTACCAGAAGCGGCAAATTTAGCGATAGCACCCAGCGGAGTAGCCTTAGAAGACTGACCGCCTGTTCGAGTAAACTTCGGTATCCAATACGAGGATATTCACGTCTTCGCCTGAAGCGATTACATGGTCGAGACCTCCATAACC
>DXCG01000095.1 GCA_019116145.1 Candidatus Phocaeicola gallistercoris | reverse complement strand
TTAGATGATGATATTCTTCTGCTTGCAAAAGAAGATGCAATGGGAAAAGCATTACAGGATTTAAGTCTTAAACAAAGGGAAAGGGCATCAAAAAAGAATAAGGTATGAAAAGACTCTATGTATTTGCTGATTTTGATTGGTAGAAAGAACCAAGACTAATTGGAGAGCTGAGTTACGAATCCCTTCGTGGCTCTGACAGCTATGGATTTTGCTATAATGATGAATGGCTCTAGGACTATGGAGGTCTGTTTCTTAGTGATGACTTGAACAACTATCCCGGTCAGCAATACACGACTCCAGGCAAGGATATTTTCGGATGTTTTTCTGATGCCCTTTCAGACAGATGGGAACGTACATTAATAAATCGTAAGGAGCAGATTTTACAAATGAAAAATAGCGTTCGGTGTGGCGGTTTTCAATTAAAAATTATTGAATAAGATAATTAGAAAATACAAAGAAAATTCCAAATATTTTAGAAAATCTTCTGTCGAAAGAAAAAGATAAATAATGATTATATTAACCGAATAATATATTTATATGTTGTATTTTGACGAATCCGGATATACAGGACCAGATTTAACTAATGTAAGTCAACCTTACTTTGCACTGGCTTCTGTTAAGATAACTAATGATGAAATTGCGTGCTTAAAAAAAGATATAGGCTATTATGAATGGGGAAAGGAACTTCATTTCAAAAGCATGTATACTAATCCTCAAGGCAGAGCCATATTAGATAAAATATTTAATCATCCACTTATGGATGCAAATCATATACTCCCATCATTTGCCGATAAGCGATACTGCATATATGCCAACATTGTTAATATATTAGTTGAAACTATGTATTATAACAAAGGAATAAACTTGTATGAAGGAGCTAAAAATCTAATATTAGCAAATGGCTTGTATTATTTTGCTATTCGGCATCCAAATAAGGATTTAGTGGCAGAATTCGAGAAAAATTTTGTTACAATGGTTAGAACACCATCTGTAGCATCCGTTGCGGATTTCTATAGAACTACAGATAAATTAAGAGAGGATACTGGTACAGAGTCTGGATTTTTTGAGATGCTGTCAGAGATACCTTTAACTATTCAATACATTAAAGAGGCCTTGCCTTATATGAAATTCTATATCGATTTGACAATACCATTATTTTCTGTATCAGTCCAAGAATGGTATAAAAGAACTGGGGAAAAAGAGGATGTTCTTTTTGATTCTTCTGAACCATTCTTTGCAAACAAAGAGTTTATGGAATACCTAAGAGATATGGATGTTCCTGAAACTGTTGTAGGATATGGCAAAGGAAAGCATGTTTATCCTTTACCAATTGGTAATATAGAAATAGCTAAATCTCATGAAGAGTTTGGTATCCAGTTGGCTGATATCTTTGCTAGTGCTTTAGTTTTTGCTCTTACGCCACGTACTGATAAATTCGTGAAATATCAAAATAAGATAAGACAACTCCCTATTTTCCAAAATATTAAGCTGAATATTGCACCATCTTCAATTGATTTTATTGAGGAAAGGATGCAGGATACAGCAGATATTGATCCTTTAGATTTTCTATGCATGTATGGCAATAGCAAAAACACAAAACAGGACTAAAAATGTATAGATATATTATTAACTGAAATTGTATAGAATTTTTTCGATATAACAGAATTTATAGTCGAGTAGCCCGCCATAAATGAAGGCTGTTTATGCGAGCTACTTTTTAGATAAAGAAACGGTAATCGTATGTTACACCATTATATTGTCTTAACAAGTTTCCCACCTGTGCCAATGTATTAGAAGTGTCAATTGTGGCAGGTAACTTTGTGTATAGATTAAACGAGTTCCAATTCATCTTTGTGAATCCTAGAATTTCTTTAGCAATAGTTTCCAAATCTCCATGCCCATAGTATTTGGTAATTTTTAAAGGAGCAGGAATACAACGTCCTCCTTGGTAGTATCTGCGATTTGACTGTATTGAGGGAACTACTCCATGTGTCCATAACAAAGCATTTCTCGATGATAGTTTAATGCACGTTCCTCTATCAACTGGATATCCATCTTCAAGAAATTGACCATACATAATCTTCTCTGCAATAAACTTTAAATCATATTCTTGAGTGATTGTGATCAAATCAATTTCTGATATTCCTGCTTGCTTTAATGCGTTTGTTATACCTTCAATCTCATCATTCTTAAAAGGGGTTCGTTTATGAATTACAACTCTTTGAGGTAACTTTTCCATAGCGTCTTGAAAAAGAGCCAGTATATCCATTCCAAATTTATAAGCTTCTTCAAAATTTAAATAAGGATTTTTCTTTTTGTCAAATTGAGGATGTTCAACTTTTGACAGTTTATATCTTAATCCCTGTCCTTGTGCATTGTATATATGGCTACAGCCTAAAACAACTTCAGCTTTACCTGAATATTGCTTTTTTATGCTATATCCAATTCCTGCATATGCTGTATTTTGATCTAAGTCTGCAAGAGTCCAGGGAGTTCTTAAAGCTTTTACAAATAGAGCTAAAGAGAGCCACCATGAAATTTCACATACCATCTTGTCATATAAAGTCTTTTCTTCTATAAATTGGGTTGTGAATCTATGTTGGGCGGCAAACGCTTTTATGTAGTTATGCAAATCAAATGTTTCTCCATGATAATTGAATTGTCTATAGTTGCTCCATGAATTAGGTATAAATATTAATAGCACAATTCCTGGGAACTGTTCTGAAAGTTTTTGCCCTTCTGTACAAATAGTTTTTGCTAAATTAATGGCACTTTTAGGATTATCATTTATTGATACCCATTTTTCAGAATGTATTTCAGGTATTTCAAGTCTACAGTTATAAATATTACTAAAACCAGTATAATGATGTACATAGTCAGATAATTTATCTGCGGAAATTGTAGAATTTAGTCTTTTTATAAATTCACTAAATTTTGAAGAATAAGAAGCAGGACAGATACTGCCAATACATACATCTTTAGGAAATACATCAAAATATTTCGCATCGAAAGGCCTGTATTTTGATAATCCTCTCATCGGATTGTCATCATATGCAGGTTTATTAACGTATGGATTTATAAATTCAAGCTTGGGTTCGTTAATATGTATGCCATGATATAATGTTTGTTTTATGTTGTATTCCTTTGGAGAATATATCGTTGTGTTACCTTGTCCGCAATGGTGTATCTCAGCATAACCACGATTATTGGATATTTTAAAGATAAAACCACTTCGTGAATTAACAGGTATCTCAAAACTTAATCTTTTACCATTAAACATTATATTACACCATTCTTGTAATTTCTTCTCATATTGCTGATTTCTCATTTTATCCAAATATTCATGAGAGTATTGTTGTTTGATCTCCTTTTTTATTTGGTCATTAGAAATAAAATAAACTGTTGGAGTAATTGAAAACAAGACATATTTCTCTTGTGGGACAAATGATAATCCACATTCAATAGCTTCATGTATTGTTACATTATTTTTATTTGCATAAATTTCTTTTTTATACAACCTATAACGCTTATAATCAACACCTAATCCTGTAATCTGGGAGATTCCATAAAGTACGGCTTTGAGAAATAATTCTTTAAAATAGCTGTTTTTTTCTATTTCATCAATAGAAATATGAACACGTTCAATTTCACTAATTAAATTTTTCCCAAAAACTTCATTGATAGTAGATACAGTTGAGATGGCATATACTTTGTCTTTATATGGTACAGCAATAAGGGGCTTTTCTTTAATCTTTTCTCTAAGATATTTCCATCTGTTTTCATTCTTATCGTATGAAATTTGAAACTGAAATATTTCATCGGGAAATGTAGCAGGAATTAGATTACTTTTCAGATATTTTTTTGTACTTCCATCATGTATGGAAAATGGAGTTGTCGTATTGTCTATACTTATTACTTTAAGTATTTCATTGATTTCCTCTTGTTTATTAGAATCTTCGTTAAAACAGAATTTTACAAGAGATAACATAACATTATCAAATCCGTTTGTGTCAATATAAAACGCTTGTCTTCCAGCAGATCGAATAGTTTGAATTAAATCTGCTATTTCAGGTGTAATATCCTTGCCGTAGCCACACCAATACAATCTTCCCGCTCCCTTATCCGTAAAAGCTTCTTTCAAAGCAAACATAAGGGATTTATCTCTTCCACTATATCCTATGATAATTAAATTTTTGTCAACAAAATAACGTCGCAAAGCTGAAACAAATTCACTATTTTGTGAGTCTAGTTCTTTCTCCGTATTTTTGAGTGTTCTAAATTTACAATCTCCATGTAAGGCTATATAAAGTAATTCATTTGAACTTTCTGTCCTATATATACGATCAACGCAATCAAGATTTATAGCTATAGGTGTTATATTGGCTTGTTGTGCAGCTCTTTCCACGAGTCCATCGAAATTTGTACTCCAAACAGATTTTACAATTCCATATTTATTCAGCAGACATAACAATTTATATCCTACATATGGACTTTTCCCATTGCACAGGCTTTCAAAATATTTAGTTCTGTCCGCATCTATTGGATATGAAGCTTCGGCATAAAAAGAATATTCTTCTGGACTCCCCAATTGTGGATATTTCCCTTGCACATCTAACCATTTCTGAATGATGTCTTTACTTAAATCAGATTTTTTTGGATCTACTAATTTTTTTTGATTACCTGATAATGATTGATATATTAAAAATTTCCAATCCCATATACAATCATTTGCCGATTGAATACCAGATGAGATGGATGCACCGGCGCCTAATAGGACACCAAATGACCCATCTAAATTTTGTTTGATTGATCGTAAAAAAGCATCAAATTCTAAATATAAATTTTCGGGCATATTCATATTTATATTATAAGTCGTTGGTTATCGTGATTTTATTATTTCTCGTATATCTGACTCACAGCCTCGGCTGTTTCTTTCATCATTTGTCGTAATGACTCAGGGGCAATAACCTCTATTTGTGCACCAAACGAACGGAGCAAAGAACGTAACTCATAATTATTTTGGACTTTTAAGGTTATCTTCCAATATCCATCTTCAAGAGGTGTTGTCACTGCTGATTGAGATTCATGAAGTGGCTTAGTCACAATATATCCAATGGCTTTATCACTAACCTTTAAAATGACTTCTTCTACAGGAGCATTTGAACGCGAAACGCCGACGATATCGCTAAAGTATTCTTTAAAATCTATTCCTTCAGGTTGTATTATGTATGGTTTAGATGTTTCCTTTACTCCTTCGATTCTATCAATTGCAAAGTTTGATAGATAATCCGAGTCTTTATGTTTGCCGATCAGAAACCAGCGATTATTATATTGTTTAAGATGATAAGGAGTAACAATTACAATTCTAGCATCCTTCCCAAATGGATGATATATAATTTCAATGACCCTTTTGTTAACAATTGCATTAAAAATGGGTTTATAGTATAAATCCATTCCTTTAAGATAGGGATTATGCTGAAAACTTACAACTGAATCCAGATTATCTCCTAATTTACTGGTCGTATATAGTCTTTTTTCAAGGTCGTTTAACCACTCAAATTGTGGTACTCCATCGAAACGTTTAAGAAGTATCAATGCATCATAAATCAAATTGAGCTCTTCTTGATTGATAGGTTGATTTTTGATGGAAGCCCCTTTGGTATGGTATCGGTAATATTTTCTATGCCCATCTCGAATGGCATCTATATCCATACCATATCCTTCTTCACTTTCAATGAATTTTAGATCTTCTTGTACTTGACGTTTTTTTACTCCGCAACCATCTTTCGTTTCTCCATTATACAGATAGAGCGCTTCATTGCAGGCATCTACTAAATCCTCAATATAGTAACGCCTAGACCAATTGCTCAGGCATTTATCTATAATCTGGTATCTTAACTGTGCATTCTTATTCGTTGGCATAGGCAATACTATTTATCAAACAATACAAAGCTAATTATGAACAATGCAGTCTTTCTGCATTGTTCATAATCTTTTATATTAGATTTTCTAATTTATCTACTATTGCAGCAATTTCTGTAGAATCAATACTTCCGTTCTCATGGTCAACTGTAGTAAATAAATTTACTCCTTCGATGTAACCGATTGATTTATAAAAATCTCGTTTCTTTTCCCATGATTCCTTATAGGCAGGATTATCTAACATTCCTAAATGTTCCCAAAGGATGGTATCTCCAGATGCATCTTCAAAAGTAAAATCAGGAATACATCGACGGCCGTTATCTTCTATCATTTTTTCGTATTCAAAGTCAATACCTCGTTCATATAGCATATTAGCAATAATTACTTCAGACTTGCTACGTACGATTAATCCTGGCTTTAAGGTTGTGTGAATCAATCCTTCTACATATGGAATGTTTGAAATATCTTCACGTACAGATGTAGAGAAAAGATTTGAATTCCGTTTAGCTAAAACTGACATCTGAGGTTTAGAATACTCGATTAACCACGATATATTATCTTGTATCAACAGAATTAATTTCCCTCTTGCTCGTGTTAAAGCTGTATAGATTAGTTCACGTGAAAGTATACGTCCACTCTTTGGAAGAACAACCAAAACGATCTTAAAATCACTTCCTTGACTCTTATGGATAGTTATAGCATAAGCCAAGTCTATTGTATTATCAGCCTCATCTGACTTAGAAGAATAATATGAAAATCTCTTGTTGGGTAACCCAGTAAAAACAACTGTAGATTTCTTTTCCCTCTTATTTGCATAATTAACAAAACCTATTTGCCCATTTGAAAGTTGACATTCTTCTTTACTCGTAGATTTCTTGCGTTCATTCTTTAATTGAATGACCTTATCTAGAACAGATATGGTAATAGGAGCTATTTCTATTGAAAAATTCTTATTTATACCAACCCACTCTTGGAAATACGAATTAATCTGGAATGTTCCCCATACCGGATTTTTTACCGGTGATAAAACCTGAAAATTTTCAACATTTGACGGATCGTTTAAGGCTTTATTTACATCATCAAGTCCTATAGATTTACGAATCTTATCGGATAAAGATTTACCTTCCTCTTCTGGCAACTCTTTTTCAATGGCCTCTTTCAAACAGTCTTTAAGGTCGTTTTCATCATTCCAAGTATAAACA
>DXCG01000094.1 GCA_019116145.1 Candidatus Phocaeicola gallistercoris | reverse complement strand
AAAGGCTGCCCGTGTGTTGAAGCAAACCAGTGCATTGCCGGCTGTTTGTGGGCGCGTTTGTCCGCAGGAAAAGCAATGTGAATCCAAATGTATCCATTTGAAAATGGGAGAGCAGGCGGTGGCTATTGGTTATTTGGAACGTTTTGCGGCTGATTATGAACGTGAGAGCGGACAAATTTCCATACCTGAAATAGCAAAGAAAAATGGCATTAAAGTTGCTGTTGTTGGTTCGGGACCTGCCGGATTGTCGTTTGCCGGCGATATGGCAAAAAAAGGTTATGATGTAACAGTTTTTGAGGCGTTGCATGAAATAGGTGGTGTGTTGAAGTATGGAATACCAGAATTCCGTTTGCCCAATAAGATTGTTGACGTTGAGATAGAGAACCTTTCAAAGATGGGTGTTACTTTTATAAAAGATTGTATTATTGGAAAAACTATCAGTGTCAATGATTTGGAAGCAAAAGGATATCAAGGCATATTTGTGGCTTCGGGTGCAGGTCTTCCCAATTTTATGAATATTCCGGGTGAAAATGCAATTAATATAATGTCATCCAACGAGTATCTGACCCGCGTTAATCTGATGGATGCTGCAAGTGAAGATTCGGATACACCTGTAACCTTCGGGAAACGTGTTGCAGTTATAGGTGGCGGGAATACGGCAATGGATTCGGTGCGTACAGCTCGTCGTCTTGGGGCAGAGAGGGCAATGATTATTTATCGCCGTTCGGAAGCGGAGATGCCTGCGCGTATAGAAGAGGTAAAACATGCAAAAGAAGAAGGTGTGGAATTCCTTACTTTACATAATCCTATTGAATATAAAGCCGATGAGCAAGGACGTGTTAAGCAGGTCGTATTGCAAAAAATGGAATTGGGCGAACCGGATGCTTCGGGGCGTTGTCGGCCAATTCCTATTCCAGGTGCTATTGAAACAATAGATATTGATATGGCTATTGTGAGTGTTGGTGTTTCTCCTAATCCGATTGTACCTAACTCAATAGAGGGGCTTGAGTTAGGGAAGAAAGGAACCATTATGGTCAATGAGAATATGCAGTCTTCTATCCCGACAATTTACGCGGGTGGTGATATTGTCCGGGGAGGAGCTACGGTCATATTAGCAATGGGAGACGGGCGTCATGCGGCAGCAGCTATGGATAAACAGTTGCAAGCAAAATAATCAGTTTATAGCAATGGTAAAGGCATCATTGGAACATAATTTAATCCCAATGATGCCTTGTCGTTTATAAAAGTTCAATTGATTTTATTTATACATACGTGCCTGTATTGCTTTTATATGGTCGGAAGCGATATATTCATCGTATTCCATCATTTTGTCGATGATACCATTGGGGGTAAGTTCGATAATGCGATTTGCCACGGTTTCAATAAACTCATGGTCGTGCGAAGCAAAGAGAATATTTCCTTTGAAAATTTTCAGATTATTGTTGAAAGCCTGAATGGATTCCAAATCCAAATGGTTGGTAGGTGTATCTAATATCAGGCAATTGGCATTTCGAAGTTGCATACGAGCAATCATGCAACGCATCTTTTCTCCTCCGGAAAGGACATTGACTTTTTTCAGAACTTCTTCTCCGGAGAATAACATCCTGCCTAAAAAACTTTTCATATAAACTTCATTTCCTTCTCCGTACTGACTTAACCAGTCGACTAAGTTTAAGTCGCAATTGAAGAAATTGGTATTATCTAAAGGTAAATAAGCAGTTGTAATGGTTACACCCCAATTATAATGTCCAGCCTGAGGCTTGCGATTTCCATTTATAATTTCAAATAAAGCAGTCATGGCGCGTGGGTCGCGGCTTAAAAATACAATTTTGTCTCCTTTTTCTACGGTAAAATTGACATCATTGAATAATATAGCCCCATCCTCTGTCTCAGCACGTAGACCGGAAACTTCCAATATTTGATTGCCCGGTTCGCGGTCCATAGTAAAAATAATACCAGGATATTTGCGTGATGATGGTTTGATATCGTCTACATTTAGCTTTTCCAACATTTTTTTGCGGCTGGTTGTTTGTTTTGATTTTGCCACATTTGCAGAAAAACGTCGGATAAATTCTTCTAATTCTTTACGTTTTTCTTCTGCTTTTGCTTTCTGATTTTGTTGTTGGCGCAAAGCTAATTGACTTGATTGATACCAAAAGCTATAATTCCCTGCAAATAGATTTATCTTCCCAAAATCAATATCTATTGTATGTGTGCATACAGAGTCGAGAAAATGGCGGTCATGACTTACAACTAAGACTGTATGTTCAAAATTAGCGAGGTAATTTTCTAACCATGTAACTGTATCCATGTCCAAATCATTGGTAGGCTCGTCAAGCAATAAATTATCTGGATTTCCAAATAGGGCTTGAGCTAACATGACACGTACTTTTTCTTTACCGCTCAATTCATTCATGAGGACATAATGTTTATCCTCTTTTATCCCCAGTCCGCTTAATAAAGTAGCGGCATCGCTTTCTGCATTCCATCCATCTAATTCAGTGAATTTTTCTTCCAACTCGGCTGCTTTTAGCCCGTCTTCATCTGTAAAGTCAGATTTGGCATATAATTCTTCACGTTGCTTCATGATATCCCATAAAACAGAGTGCCCCATTAGTACAGTATTGAGAACCGTGAAAGCATCGAATTTAAAGTGGTCTTGACTTAAAACAGAAAGGCGTTCTCCTGGACCAAGCGTAACATTTCCTTTTGTCGGATCCAATTCTCCCGAAATAACTTTTAAAAATGTAGACTTACCGGCACCGTTGGCACCGATGATTCCGTAAATATTTCCATTAGTGAATTTAATGTTCACATCGTTGTACAATACCCGTTTCCCAAATTGAACGGCAACGTTTGAAACTGTAATCATCTTTTTCTATAATACCTATTAAAAATAACATTCGGGCGCAAAGTTAGAAAAAAAAGATGAACTAATAGTCCTTAGTCTGCCAGTCTGACAAAAATTCATTACTTTTGTAGCCATTTTTAAATTTTTTGTTTAGGCATAGATTTTGTAGTGGAAATAAAATGATAAAATAAATCCTATTTAATGTATGAATACGAAAGATCATAACGAAGAAGAGATGAAGCAAAGCCAAAATGTTCAGGTTGAGGATGAAAAGAAAAATGAAGTTACGTCCGAATCGGAAAAAGATCAAAATACAGCAGAAGAGCAAGAATTGACAAATGAACAGCAATTGCAAAAAGAATTAGAGGAGGCAAAACAAGCGATTGAAGAGCAAAAAGATAAATATTTGCGCTTGTCTGCTGAATTTGATAATTATCGGAAACGCACGATGAAAGAGAAAGCTGAGTTGATAAAAAATGGTAGTGAGAAGACTATCAGTGCAGTACTTCCGATATTAGATGATATGGAACGTGCTTTGCAAAATGCCCAAAAATCGGAAGATGTGGAGGCAATATGTAAAGGAATCGAACTTATATCGCAGAAATTTCAGAAAGTTTTATCACAAGAGGGTCTTGAGAAAATGGAACCGATAGGGGAGAACTTTGATACTGATTTCCATGAAGCTGTAGCATTGGTTCCTTCTCAAAATGAGGAGCAGAAAGGAAAAGTTTTAGATTGTGTACAGACAGGTTATAAGTTGAATGATAAAGTAATTCGCCACGCAAAGGTTGTTGTTGCACAGTAAATAAAGAGAGTTGATTGTTATGGCAAAAAGAGACTACTATGAAGTTTTGGGGGTTGAAAAGACTGCCTCAGCAGATGAAATAAAGAAAGCATACCGTAAAAAAGCAATTCAGTATCATCCGGATAGAAATCCCGGTGATAAAGCTGCCGAAGAAAAGTTTAAAGAAGCAGCCGAGGCATACGAAGTGTTGAGCAATCCGGATAAGCGGGCACGGTACGACCAATTTGGTTTTGCCGGTGTTGATGGTGCTGCAGGAAGCGGAGGCTTCGGCGGATTTGGTGCTGGTGGAATGTCTATGGATGATATCTTTTCGATGTTTGGCGATATATTCGGCGGGCGAGGTGGCTTTGGCGGTTTTGGCGGAAGCGGGCAAGCTCGCCAACGCCGGTACAGAGGCTCAGATTTGCGAGTAAAAGTTAAGTTGACTTTGAAAGAAATTTCCACAGGGGTGGAAAAGAAATTTAAGTTGAAAAAATATGTTCAATGTAGTCATTGCCATGGTACCGGAGCTGAAGGAACGGGAGGAGTGGAAACCTGCCCAACGTGTCACGGAACAGGAAGCATAACACGTACACAACAAAGTATTTTTGGTATGATGCAGACACAAACAGTATGCCCGCAATGTGGTGGTGAAGGTAAAGTCATTAAAAATAAGTGTAAGGAATGCGATGGCGAAGGTATCGTGTATGGCGAAGAAGTCGTAACAGTAAAGATACCGGCAGGCGTGGCTGAAGGTATGCAAGTCACGATAAACGGAAAAGGAAACGCCGGAAAACATAACGGCGTAGCGGGCGATTTGCTGGTTGTTATAGAGGAAGAAAAACATCCGGAGTTGATTCGTGATGAGAATGACTTGATTTATAACTTACTGTTAAGTGTTCCAACTGCTGCTTTGGGAGGTACAGTAGAAGTCCCGACTATAGATGGTAAAGCAAAAATAAAGATTGATCCCGGGACGCAGCCGGGTAAGGTCCTCCGATTGAGAGGGAAAGGGTTGCCTAATATCAATAGTTATGGTTATAGCACCGGTAAGGGAGACCTGTTAGTACATGTAAGTGTTTACATCCCGGAAACTTTAACGAAAGAAGAACGTCAGGCTTTGGAAAAATGGCAAGAGTCGGAAAGTTTCAAGCCAAACATAACTTTAAAAGAAAAAATCTTCAAGAAATTTAAAAGTCTCTTCGACTGATAAAAAAACGTCATCAGATAATATGTCAAAGACCTTGACCTTTTTTTGAATATCTGATGACGTTTTTCGTTAATCTGCGTTAATCTTTTTATCGATTGTTTCATATCCAAGGAATAATAGCTGTATCTTTGAGTGGAAGATATAGATGTTTCATGAAGCAATTTATAGTTTGTGTTTTAATCGTCCAATGTTTCTTTTCGCTTTCTATACAAGCTCAGAGTGAAAATGCAAGTTGGGAATGGCGTGAAAGAGACAGTATTTCGTCTGAAATGCCTCCTGTTGAGGTTGAGGGCGACAGTGCATATGTACAGCAAAAGGTATCTCTTTTATTTTCCCCTATTGAGTCTCAATGGGGAATGTATGGTATCGTTCCGTTTTATTATCATCCACTTTCATGGCAATTGCACGAAGGATTTAATGCCTCTGTCGGATTGAATGTTACATTTAGTCCCGATAGTTATGCGCCATCGGGCGTAGGTTTTGGACAAGATGCCGCATTTATGTATGCTTTTCCGGTGAATAATCGTTTGAGTGTTGCTGCAGGTCTTTATGCGAATAATATGGATTGGGGCTTTTATAATTATAAGAATGTAGGATTTGCAGCAGTAGCAACTTATCGGCTGACTGACAAAATTTCAATCTATGCCTATGGGAATAAGTCGTTTATGCCCAAGCGTTCTTTATATTATTATCCCCTTCCAAATTTTACACCAGACCGTATAGGAGGCATGGTTAATTTTAAATTGGGTGAAAGTGCCTCGATAAGCATCGGAGTAGAAGGGATAAAATCTGATTATCCATGGTGGTATTAAAAAATAGTAAAAATGAATTATCAAGAAACACTTACATATTTGTATACAAGTGCCCCTCTTTTTCAACATGTGGGCAAAGACGCATATAAAGAAGGGCTTGATACAACCCATAAATTAGATTCCTATTTCGGACATCCTCATCGTAATTTCCGGACAATACACATTGCCGGGACAAATGGAAAGGGTTCTTGTTCGCATACATTGTCTGCCATATTGCAGTCGGCTGGTTATCGTGTAGGTCTTTACACATCCCCACATTTGGTTGATTTTCGCGAACGGATTCGTGTTAATGGCGTTTGTGTGCCGAAAGAATATGTAGTCGGATTTGTAGAAAAATATCGCTCTTTTTTTGAACCTCTGCATCCTTCATTTTTTGAATTGACCACAGCGATGGCATTTCGTTATTTTGCCGATGAAAAGGTAGATGTAGCAGTAGTGGAAGTTGGCTTAGGAGGGCGTTTGGATTGTACCAATATTATCAGCCCAGACCTTAGTATTATAACCAATATAAGTTTCGACCACATGCAGTTTTTAGGTGATACGCTTGCAAAGATAGCATGCGAAAAAGCCGGAATTATAAAAAGCGAAACGCCTGTTGTCATAGGAGAATCAACACGTGAGACTCGGGATGTTTTTCTTCGGAAAGCAGAAGAAACCCATGCTCCTATATCATTTGCGGAAGAGGAACGGTTGTTGGAAAAAGCTGTGCTTGATGTGGACGGATTTTATCGATATCAGACATCCGATTATGGCGAAGTGATAGGTGAATTAGGTGGTATATATCAGGAGAAAAATACGAATACATTATTGTCGGCACTTCGGCATTTGCGTCAGATGGGATATCATTTATCTGAAAAGGATGTGAAAGAAGGCTTTGCCCATGTTTGCCAGTTAAGTGGGTTGATGGGGCGTTGGCAAACATTGTCCGTATATCCTAAGGTCGTGTGTGATACAGGTCATAATGTTGGTGGCATACAGTATGTAGTCAAACAACTATTGTTACAAAGATATCGACGATTGCATATTGTAATCGGGATGGTTAACGATAAAGACATAGATGGAGTACTTTCTCTTTTCCCATTAGATGCGATTTATTATTTTACTCAAGCAAGTGTTCAACGTGCTTTGCCATCAGCTATCTTGAAAGAGCATGCATCGGTGTATGGCTTACAGGGAGATTCTTATTCGAGTGTGAAAATTGCGTTTGAGGCTGCACGTTCGGATGCAGCGGCAGATGATTTCATATTCGTGGGTGGTAGCAGTTTTGTTGTTGCAGACATATTGAAAGATGTATATTGTAAAGAAGAATCTGACGAAAGAGAAAAATAAAGGAGTTTATTACAATAAAAAGTCAGATTTGTTTGTGATTCTTGAATAAAATAATTTTATTTGCATGTATTTTAGTTAACAGTAGATTTAAAAAGATATTACGACATTATGAATAACACATTTTACCATGAAAACAATATCTGCGGATTAAAACGGACAGATTTTCAAAAAAACATAAACGGGAAAGAAACCGATTTGTATATTTTATCGAATGACAACGGGGCTGAAATGGCAGTAACCAATTATGGAGGTGCTATATTGGCTTTGATGGTTCCTGATAAAAATGGGAATTATGCGAATGTTATTCAAGGACACGATTCTATTGAACATGTAATAAATAGTCCGGAACCTTTCCTCAGTACAATGATCGGACGTTATGGAAATAGAATTGCAAAAGGAAAATTCCAACTTGACGGGAATGAATATACGTTGTCTGTTAATAATGGTCCCAGCTCCTTACATGGTGGACCTACCGGGTTTCATGCTCGTGTATGGGATGCCGAACAAATCAGTAAACAAACATTAAAATTGCATTATGTATCTGTTGATGGAGAAGAAGGGTATCCCGGAACACTGGATGTTACGGTAGAATATACATTTAGCAATCAAAATGAATTGTTCCTGACATATACAGCAACAACAGATAAAAGGACTATTGTCAATCTTACTCATCATGCATTCTTTAGTTTGGGTGGTTTGGATAATCCAACTCCATCGGTAGAAAATAATATATTAACATTAAATGCCGATTTTTATTTGCCTATGGATGAAGAGTCAATTCCTACGGGTGAAATTTTGAAAGTGGAAGGAACACCAATGGATTTTCGTACTCCTCATGTCGTGGGAAGCAGGATAAACGATAATTTTCAGCAACTTGTTTTGGGTGCAGGGTATGACCACTGTTATGTGATAAATAAGAAAGAAGCTGGAACGTTGACATTTGCTGCTAAGTGTATTGAGCCGATAAGCGGACGTTCTCTTGAGGTCTTTACGACAGAACCGGGTGTTCAAGTATATACTTCAAATTGGCATACAGGATTTGCCGGATGGCATGGATCGACATTCCCTAAACGTAGTGCTATTTGTTTTGAAGCGCAACATCTTCCGGATTCTCCTAATAAAGGACATTTCCCTTCTGTTGTTCTTAATCCGGGAGAAACATATCATCAAGTGACAGTTTATAAATTTGGAGTAGAAAAGTAAAATAACAATATTTATTAACAATAATTCGTAAATAGACTATGACACAACAGAAAAAAAATTACGTATTGCCGATCATCATGATGGTTTTGTTGTTCGGTATGATTTCCTTTGTTACTAATTTAGCTGCTCCGATGGGGGTTGTTGTAAAGGGACAATTTCATGCATCTAATTTTGAAGGCATGTTAGGGAACTTTGCTAATTTTATCGCTTATCTTTTTATGGGTATACCTGCGGGTATGATGTTGAAAAAGATTGGTTATAAGAATACAGCTCTTGTTGCTATCGTTGTTGGTTTTGTTGGCGTATTGGTTCAGTATTTATCAGGTGTTTTCGGTAGTTTTGGAGTTTATTTAGCTGGTGCATTTATTTCAGGTTTTTCAATGTGTATGCTTAATACAGTTGTGAACCCGATGTTAAATACTTTAGGAGGCGGTGGAAAGAAAGGTAATCAATTGATTCAAATTGGTGGTTCTTTCAATTCTTTGATGGCGACTTTAGTTCCCGTGTTAGTGGGAATTTTAGTTGGTGAAGTAACAAAAGATACAGCTATTACTAATGTTAATCCGGTATTATATATTGCAATGGGTATTTTTGCAATAGTTGGTATTGTATTATCTTTTGTGCAGATTCCCGAACCTCATGTTAATAAAACAAATGTTAAATACGAGCGTAGTCCATGGGCTTTCCGCCATTTCGTATTGGGGACGATTGCGATCTTTGTGTATGTTGGTATAGAAGTTGGTATTCCTGGAACAATGAATCTTTTCTTGACAGATGCTAAGGGATTTGGAGGATCTGCTGCAGAAGCTGGATTAGTGACAGGTACTTATTGGTTTTTAATGCTTATTGGTCGTTTGTGTGGAGCTTCATTAGGTGCTAAGGTCTCTAGTAAAACAATGTTGACAGTGGCTTCATTTATAGGAATTGTATTAGTATTAGCAGGAATGTTTATGCCAACAACAACACTCGTAAATATGCCTGTATTTAAATCCGATTTGTCATTTGGAATGGCTGAAGTTCCAATCAATGCTATGTTGTTTGTATTGGTAGGTTTATGTACTTCTATTATGTGGGGCGGTATATTTAATCTTGCAGTTGAAGGATTAGGTAAGTATACAGAGGCAGGATCAGGGATTTTCATGGTAATGGTTTGTGGTGGCGGCGTTTTGCCATTAATACAAAATTATATTGCTGATGTTGCTGGATTTATGACAAGTTATTGGGTTATCATTATCGCTCTTGCTTATCTTCTTTATTACGCTCTTATTGGTAGTAAGAATGTAAATAAAGATATACCAGTTGATTGAGATAGTAAAATCAATGATGGAGAACGGGATTGTAGTATCCGGTTCTTCATCATTTTGTTATAAAATGAATATTAACCTTTAATTTTTTATCATTATGGATATTGATTTTGTAAGAAGTCGTTTCAAAAAACATTTTGATGGAACAACCGGATTTATTTATACTTCTCCAGGGCGTATTAATTTAATTGGTGAACATACCGATTACAATGGTGGATTTGTTTTTCCGGGTGCTGTTGACAAAGGTATTATGGCAGAAATTAAGCCGAACGGGAAAGATAAAGTTTGTGCTTATTCTATTGATTTGAAAGATTATGTAGAGTTTGGATTGACAGAGGAAGATGCTCCTAATGCAAGTTGGGCTCGTTATATTTTTGGTGTATGTAGAGAGATGATTAAACGTGGTGTTGATGTAAAAGGTTTTAATACTGCTTTTGCCGGTGATGTGCCATTGGGTGCAGGCATGTCTTCTTCTGCTGCATTGGAGTCGACTTATGCTTTTGCTTTGAATGAATTATTTGGCGACAATAAGATTGATAAATTTGAATTAGCCAAAGTAGGACAAGCAACAGAGCATAATTATTGTGGGGTGAATTGTGGTATTATGGACCAATTTGCTTCTGTATTTGGAAAAGAAGGTAGTTTGATGCGTTTAGACTGCCGGTCGTTAGAATATCAATATTATCCGTTCCGTCCGGAAGGATATCGTTTGGTTTTGGTCGATTCTGTTGTAAAGCATGAATTGGCTTCTTCGGCTTATAATAAACGTCGCCAAAGTTGTGAAGCTGTTGTTGCTGCCATTCAGAAGAAACATCCGCATGTAGAATTTTTACGTGATTGCAATATGGATATGCTCAACGAGGTGAAAGGTGAAGTTACTCAAGAAGATTATATGCGTGCTGAATATGTTATTGAAGAGATTCAACGTGTTCTTGATGTATGTGATGCTTTGGAACGTGGCGATTATGAAACAGTAGGGCAGAAGATGTATGAAACTCATCATGGAATGAGTAAGTTGTATGAAGTAAGTTGTGAAGAACTTGATTTCTTGAACGATATTGCATTCGATTGTGGAGTAACAGGTTCACGTGTGATGGGAGGTGGTTTTGGTGGTTGTACCATTAACTTAGTGAAGAATGAACTTTATGAAACCTTTATCACTACAGCAAAAGAACGTTTTAAAGAAAAGTTCGGTCGCAGTCCTAAAGTATACGATGT
>DXCG01000009.1 GCA_019116145.1 Candidatus Phocaeicola gallistercoris | reverse complement strand
GCCAAAGGATTTTAAGTCCTTCGTGTCTACCGATTCCACCATCCGAGCATCCTTTAGAGCGGAAAACGAGACTCGAACTCGCGACCCTAACCTTGGCAAGGTTATGCTCTACCAACTGAGCTATTTCCGCGTTTCGGGTGCAAATGTAGGGAGTTTTATAATATACTCCAAACATTTCACCCGTTTTCTTATAGAAAATTTATTTTTTATCGGCACAAAAGGTTATTCTCTGCCTGTTTTACAATCTCAAAATTAAAACTTTTTAATGCCTCATTCATTAATGCCTCAATTTTGTCATTACACAAATTTCCTATACTACCTGCATGAGTATGATGAACTTCTTTCGCATGAGTAAATTTACCGGCTTCAATATCCAAACCTACTTTCTTATAAGCATCTCTAAAAGGCATCCCTTCTGAAGCCAAACGATTGACTTCCTCCACGCTAAACATGTAGAGATATTTATCGTCATCTAATATATGTTCGTTAATTTTTATGCGACCCATAATATATGATGATATTTGCAGACAATCCAACAGTTCTTCAAATGCCGGCAAGAATATCTCTTTTATAATTTGCATATCACGGAAATAGCCCGATGGAAGATTATTCATAATCATCATAACCTGCTGGGGCAAAGACTGAATTTTATTGCACTTGGCACGTGTCAATTCAAAGACATCCGGATTTTTTTTATGAGGCATGATACTGGAACCTGTTGTACATTCATCGGGTAATTTTACGAAACCAAAATTCTGACAACTAAACAAACATGCATCAAAAGCCATTTTGGAAATCGTCCCAGCAATAGAAGCCAACGAAAATGCAATATTTCGTTCCATCTTTCCTCTACCCATTTGAGCATATACTACATTGTAATTCATTGAATCAAAGCCCAACAAACGTGTTGTCATTTCCCGGTCCAAAGGAAATGAAGAACCATATCCCGCAGCCGACCCAAGAGGATTACGATTACACATCCTATAAGCCGCCTGCAAAAAATACATATCATCAACCAAACTCTCAGCATATGCACCGAACCATAAGCCAAACGACGATGGCATGGCTATTTGCAAATGTGTATATCCGGGCATCAAAACATCTTTGTTCTTATTACTTTGAGCTATCAATACATGAAATAAATCTCCTACAGCCCCGACTACTTTTTGCAATTGCTCACGAGTAAATAACTTCAAATCGAGCAAAACTTGGTCATTACGCGAACGACCACTATGGATTTTCTTCCCAATATCACCCAATTTACGCGTCAACATTAATTCAACTTGAGAATGTACGTCCTCTACACCATCCTCAATAACAAACTTCCCTTCTTCTGCAATAGTATAAATGTGTCTTAACTCAGCAATTAAATCGTGCAATTCTTCCTTAGTCAGTAAACCAATACTTTCAAGCATAGTAATATGTGCCATAGAACCTAACACATCGTACTTAGCTAAATAAATATCCATTTCACGATCGCGTCCTACAGTAAAACGGTCGATTTCTTCGTTTACTTGGACATTTTTTTCCCACAATTTCTGTCCCATAATCAATCTTCTTTTAATAAGGAATCATAGCAAGTATATCGGCCAGTTTCTCAACACCTTCCTGTAATGGTTTAGAAACCATCGCTTTCATAAACGCGTTTATCTCTGCACGAATTGTAACCTTCATTTTTGCATTCATTTCATTTTCAGGAAGTACTTGTATCCACAAGTTCAAAGGCACTGGAGTTTTATCTCCTTCAAACTTAATGCATTTCATTGGTTCACGCTCCACTATTCGAAGAGTAAGATTAATACCTTGCACTTTTAATGTGATAGAATCACGATCGAAAGAAAAATCTTCAATTTTCCCTCCCGCCTTTTCTTTCAGCAATTCCAATTTTTCGCGCATCAGAGTCAAGTTGTTCAGATCAGCTAATTTATTGTAAACCTGCTCTTGACTATAAGAAAGATGTTTTATGCTACTTTCAAATTGAACCATATAAATAAAAAAATAACAAGCACGGATTATTTCGTACGATTTTTAACCGCAAATTCCCCATAATCCGTGCAAACCTTATCTAAATACAATTATTTTCCCGTCCAATGTGCGGGGTCTTTTCTCCAAGCCTGTAGCACAGGAATATCTTGTTCATCAATATAATCTGTCTTTAAAGCAACATCCAATACTGCATTATAATTGGTCAATGTAATCAAATCGACTTTTGCCTCTTTAAATGCCTCGGCAGAAACATCAAACCCATAAGTAAACGATGCCACCATACCGATTACATCACAACCGTTACGCCGGATAGCATCAACAGCCTTTAAGCTGCTACCTCCTGTCGAAATTAAATCTTCAACCACAACAACCTTCATCCCCGGTCTAAGTTCGCCTTCAATCAGATTCTCCAATCCGTGATCTTTCGGACTTGAGCGAACATAAACAAAAGGAAGGTTCAGTTCTTCTGCCACCAATGCCCCTTGTGCTATAGCTCCCGTTGCAACACCAGCAATTGCCTCGACTTCACCGAAGCGTTCTAAAATGACACGGCATAATTCCAATTTCACGAAATTACGCAGCAACGGATAAGACAACGTTTTACGGTTATCGCAATAAATAGGAGATTTCCAACCAGAAGCCCATGTAAAAGGGTTCGCTGGTTGAATTTTCACAGCTTTCACTTTTAATAATTTTTCTGCAAATAATCTTTCCAACGCTTTCATAAATACAATCTGATAAATGTTATTACAAATATACGCAAATCTTACGGGAAATAAGAATCATAGATACTTTTTTTATGAAAAAATCCACTTTTTACCTATTTTGCCCATGCTAATGTCAATACACTAATCTGAATATCTTCTATCTCCCTCAAAGCATCTGCACAAGCAACCAATGTTGCACCTGTTGTCAAAACATCGTCTATCAACAGAACATGCTTCCCTTTTAAATCCGGAGCTGTTTCTCCTACAACAAAAAGACCATCGGCATTTTCCCAACGGGCATAACTGCTTTTATGCGTTTGAGATACATTATCGCGGCTCCGTAGTATCGCTCCTTTGGAAACCGGAAGATGAATTACATTCGATATTCCTTTTGCTAATAATTCGCTCTGATTATATCCTCTCTTTTTTAAGCGGGCACGCGATAACGGAACTGGCAATAAAATATCTATCTGATTAAAAAAACCGGTCGGGAGCAAACGGGCTGCAATCAATTCACCCATTTGTACACACAAGCGTTGCCGATTATAATATTTCATAGCATATAATATTTGTGCCACGGCTCCGTCTTTAGCATAATAAAACAATGAAGAAGCTTGCCTTATCGGGAATTTCCCCCAAAAACAACGTTCCATTGCATTCCCCACAGTATTATTCAAATGAGTATATGGAAGCGAGGATAGACAAGCCAAACACACGCCATTCTCACCATGTAACAGCCGCTTCCCGCATATTAAACATGTGCGGGGGAAGAAAAAATCTTGCATGTCAGTCCATATATTCATTCCAATCTTCCTGTTTAACGAAACATAAAACTTCCTCGATCAAAAAGCCTTTTCCTACTGCAAAACGAATTAGTTTTGCATTCCGCTCATATTGATTTTTCCCTGAAACCGATTTCCTCTTTTGCCTCAACAAGTCTTTCAATCCCTGTTTGTATTCGTCTTCATCTATTGCAGACAGAGCTTGTGCAATACATTCGGACGATATGTTTTTTTGTTTCAACGACTGAACGATTTTCATCCTTCCCCATTTTGCAAAACGATATTTATCGCGCACAAAAGCCCTGCTATATCTCATATCATCAATAAAGCGTTCATGAGTCAAAAATGTTACAATCGCATGCACCTGTTCTTCACTTGCCCCCCAAAGTTTTAATTTCTGTTTTACCTCTGAAGTGCAATGTTCTGCAGAAGAACAATATGCTTCCGCTTTCGATTTATATTCCTGTTCTGTATACACTTTCATCACAATTCCGCTTTTATCATCCGGTCGTTCCCCGACAAATCTCTACGTAATTCTACAGAATGATATCCCATTGTTGCAAAAAGATTGCTTGCCTGCCATCCTAAAGCCTGATTTATTTCACAATACACCTTTCCACCTTTTCCCAATAATTTATGACCCAACTCCGCAATTCTCCGATAAAAAAGCAACGGATTATCATCGGGAACAAACAAAGCCTGCTCAGGCTCCCAGTCCAACACATTCCTTTCCATATCTTTTCTTTCTCGTTCCAAGATATAAGGAGGGTTACTCACAATAATATCTACCTGAATATCGGGAATATCATTCGATAAAACATCCACCCGACTGAAAGAAATATCCACATGATTTTGCTCCATATTCCGCTTCGCAATTGTCAAGGCTTTTTCGGAAATATCCCATGAAAAAATTTTAGAACGTCGTGCCCTTTTTGCCAAAACAATAGAGAGACATCCGCTACCTGTCCCGATATCTAAAATTCGAAGGTTCACTTTATCACCTAAATCGGATATAACCCAATCTACCAACTCTTCAGTCTCAGGACGAGGAATTAAAACATCTCGGCTTACTTCTATAGGGAGACCACAAAAAAAAGTCTTTCCGATAATATATTGGATAGGCTCAAACTGTTTTAACCGTAAAAGAATATCTTCCAAAACGGCACGTTCTTTCCCTGAAAAATTCATATCTTTGCCTGTATATAAATCTGTAACTGAAAGCCGAAAGACATCGGTTAATATCCATTTTGCAAGAAAAGAACATTCTCTCTCCGAATAATATTCAGATAAAGATTGTTTTATATATGTATATATAGGATGCATATTGCAAAATTATAAATAATTAAATTACGAATATGTCTAAAGATGAAATTTATATCCAACGTTGTATCCAACTTGCACAAAACGGGATTTGCAACACCCCTCCCAATCCCATGGTAGGTGCCGTCATTGTATGCGATGATAAAATAATAGGAGAAGGATATCACATTCGTTGCGGAGAAAACCATGCAGAAGTAAATGCCATCAACTCTGTAAAAGACCAGTCGTTGCTCAAAAAAGCCACATTATATGTCAGTTTAGAACCTTGCTCGCATTATGGGAAGACCCCTCCATGCGCAGACTTAATTATACAAAAAAGGATTCCACGAGTGGTTGTAGGATGCATAGACCCGTTTTCCTTAGTTGCAGGAAGAGGCATTCGAAAACTTCAAGAAGCAGGAACCGATGTAACAGTTGGCGTTTTGGAAAAAGATTGTCTTGAACTGATAAAAGCATTCGTTATCTTCAATACACAAAAGCGACCATACATCACACTGAAATGGGCAGAATCGGCCGATGGATTTATTGATATCAATCGAACCGAAGGATCACCCATCATATTATCCAATGCCATCACATCTATGTGTACACATAAACAACGTGCCGAGCACAAAGCAATCTTAGTCGGACGACGAACCGCTTTTCTTGATAATCCTTCTTTGACAACACGCCACTGGTACGGAGATTCTCCTATCCGCATGGTCATTGACAAAGACCTTAGCCTGCCTTCTTCTTTATCTCTGTTCGATGAAAGTGTCCTTACGTTTATTTTCAACAATCGATATAGCAATGCCGACCGGCATAATGTAGTTTATTATCAACTAAATTTCGACACAAACATCCTTCCTCAAATTGCACAAGTCTGTTACGAACAAAAAATCCAATCTTTATTAGTTGAAGGCGGATCACAATTATTGCAATCTTTTCTTGACCTTGGCTATTGGGACGATTTATACAGAGAGCAAACATACATTACTTTAAATAAAGGAGTAAAAGCACCCATTATTACAAATGGCTTATTTCGTAAGTGTTATTTACACCATCACTCTATGATCAATTATTACGAAAACCAGAACGTTAAAAGCCTAAATTCATCGACAAAAAACTAACGTTTATCCATAATTTTATATAAAACTTACTATAAAAATTCCTATTCGAAAAAAAACTTTCTACTTTTGCAACTTGTAATAATAGACTTATGCTTAAATGAAAATAAAAATTGCATATATCCTTATCGGATTATTGACAACACTATCGCTTACAACCTCATGTCTGAAAAATGACAATGAGTATTACTACAGTGGAGAAACAAGTATCACATCGTTTTCACTTGGTACTTTGAAAGTTTGGAAAATGGGGACAGACAAGTATGGAAGGGATTCTATATATTATGATACAATACCTATGGCTAAATATCCCTTTACCATCGACCAACTAAACAGACGAATCGTCAATCGTGATTCTCTCCCGGTAGGTACCGACATATCAAAAGTAATTGTACATATTGAAGCCGACTCTGAATATATTCTTTATGGGAAAATTTCAAAAGAAGGAGAAGAAGCGACCGATACGACATGGACAAATAAAGATTCTCTAAACTTCGAAATAGCGCCCGACCATTCTTTAAAATTTAAAGTTTTATCTTATAGCGGAATCATGGGGGAGCCTTATACGGTTAAAGTCAATGTACATCAACAAGAGCCGGATTCTTTACAATGGGCTGAAGACGAAACAGCACTAAGGCACGAATTCCAGTCCGGAAGTTTATCTAAACAAAAAGCTATTTGCATCCAAAATACAATTTACATTTTCGGCGTACAAGAAAATGGGAACAGTATTATCGAATCTATTTCGGTCAATGAGAATGGTATCCCGGAGAAAGCATGGTCACAAATCGCAATACCTCAACATACAAATACATACTCGGCAACTTTATGGAATGATAATATCTATTTCTTGGCCGACAACCAACTTTATGAGCTGAACGAGGAAAATGCGTACAATGTATCACAATATAACCCTTCTGATTTTACTTTAGCACAAATATTAGGAGCTGTGACAACTTCATCAACCTCTAAACTTTATGGATATACAACGGATAATGAATTTGTAGAGTGTGTTGTAGATGAAAATGGTTCCCGATGGATTAAAACCAATGAACAGGCTATATCCTTACCCAATGTTCAACAGCGTTTTTCTTCTGTGAACATTCCGCTTTCGTACAACTCGAACATTTCCAGAACGGTTATAATGGGATATAATTCATCGGCTATAGACGGGACAGGAGTCGTTGCATATAAACTAACCAACGACCAAACATGGACTGCATATAATTATGCTAATTCAGACAGTCTGACTGCACCTAACATAGAAGACGGGACACTCATCTATTATGATAAAAAGCTATACACTTTTGGAGGAAAAAATACAAGTAAAGACTATCAAACGTACGAAAGTCCATTTAGTGCTATCTATTGTTCAACCGATAATGGTTTAACGTGGAATAGAACAATCAGATATTTCAAATTCCCCAAAGGAGACAATTCTTTCACCTCCAAATATGAAGAAGGAACCGAAAGAGAAGGATGTTACTCTTGTACTATAGATAAAAACAATTTTATCTGGCTTATTTGGCATAATGGTTATATGAGTCGGGGAAGAGTAAACCGCTTAGGTTTTCTACCTAAATGGCCTTAATCTTCAAAAACATTATATTAATCTATTATGAATACCATGTATAAAGATCAAATAGATAAAGCACGAATACCTTCCCATGTTGCTATTATTATGGATGGCAACGGGCGATGGGCCAAACAACATGGGAAAGCACGAACATTCGGTCACCAAGCTGGTGCAGAAACTGCACATCAGATTATAGAAGAAGCCGCACGTTTAGGTATTAAATACCTTACTTTATATACCTTTTCTATTGAAAATTGGAAAAGACCATTAGATGAAGTCACAGCCTTAATGACTTTATTAATGGATTCTATCGAAGAAGAATCGTTTATGGCTAATAATATTCGTTTCTGTATTATCGGCGATCTATCCCAATTATCGGAAGACATACAAATTCGGCTCAACGATTGTATCGCACATACGGCAAACAATACGGGTTTATGTTTAGTCTTAGCCTTAAGCTACTCATCGAAATGGGAAATAACCGAAGCTGTCAAAAATATTGCATCCCAAGTAGCCAACCAGCAATTAACAATCAATGAAATATCAGACTCAACCATTGATCAATGCTTGACTACGCATTTCATGCCAAATCCTGATTTATTAATACGAACAGGAGGAGAAATACGATTAAGCAACTTCCTTTTATGGCAATGTGCTTATTCCGAATTATATTTTTGCGATACATTTTGGCCAGATTTCAAAGAAGAAGAATTTTATAAAGCCATTTGTAATTATCAACGAAGAGAACGCCGATTTGGCAAAACGAGTGAACAAATATTGAAATAAAATTAGAAATGCGATACTGTTTTTTACTCACTTTAGCAACGTTTATATGTACATTTGCCTTCCCTACAAAAGGCTATGCACAAAATGAAAATGTAACAGAAGATAATCATCCCGTAATTTTATATAACGGTTCTCCCAAACAATACGAAATTGCCAATATAAAAGTAGCAGGAGTCAAAAACTATGAAGATTACGTACTGATAGGCATATCCGGACTAACCGTCGGGCAAACCATAACTGTACCGGGAGATGATATAACAAATGCAGTAAAAAGATATTGGAAACACGGACTTTTCTCAGACGTGAAGATATCTGCGGAAAAGATCGTGGGAAATAAAATTTATCTGCTGATAGAATTGAAACAACGTCCTCGCATTTCGGATGTATTTTATCATGGCATTAAAAAAAGTGAGCAAGAAGACTTGGCTGCTATCGCATTACAAAAAGGCAGTCAAATCACTCCGAATATGATAAACCGCGCAAAATTACTTATTGAAAAACATTTCGAAAATAAAGGATATAAAAACGCGAAAGTTAATATATCGGAACGCGAAGACCCAAACAATGAAGGACAAGTATTTATCGATATTGATATCGATAAAATGAACAAAGTCAAAGTTCACAAAATAACAATTGAGGGAAACAATATCCTAACCGACAAAAAAATAAAGCGTGTCATGAAAAAGACAAACGAAAAAGGTAAACTTATAAACCTTTTCCGTACAAAAAAATTCATTGAAGCTAATTACGAAGAAGATAAAAAGCTTATTATCGATAAATACAATGAGTTAGGATACCGCGATGCAATCATCGAAGCTGATAGTATTTCACAATATGATGAAAAGACTGTAGATGTTTACATAAAAATCAATGAAGGAGATAAATATTATCTGCGTAATATCACATGGGCAGGAAATAAAGTCTATCCGTCCGACTGGTTAAGCGAACAACTACGCATGAAGCACGGAGATGTTTACAACCAAAAATTACTAAACGACCGTCTGCAAAATGATGAAGATGCTATTGGGAACAATTATTATAACCGAGGATATGTATTCTGTCAAATAGACCCTGTGGAAGTTAACATTGCCGGCGATTCTGTTGACTTAGAAATACGTATCACGGAAGGACCGCAAGCAAGTATCAGCCATGTACGCATTAACGGAAACGACCGCCTGTATGAAAATGTCGTAAGACGTGAGCTTCGTACACGTCCGGGCGACTTATTTAGTAAAGAAGCCTTAGAACGTTCATATCGTGAAATCGGACAAATGGGACATTTCAATCCGGAGAATATAGACCCACAAGTACAACCGGATGCCGAAAACGGTACTGTTGATATAAACTGGAACCTAGAATCTAAAGCAAACGACCAAGTAGAATTTTCTGCAGGATGGGGACAAACGGGTATCATCGGACGATTAAGTTTAAAATTTACGAACTTTTCTTTCGACAACTTGTTCCACAAAAAAGAAAATGCACGAGGAATTATTCCACAAGGAGACGGACAAACTCTTACCATCAGTGCCCAAACAAACGGACAGTATTATCAGTCATATAGTATCTCATTCCTCGATCCTTGGTTTGGAGGGAAACGCCCTACTCAATTTTCAGCTTCGGCTTTCTATTCTATCCAAACGGATGTAAATGATGCTTATTATAATCAAGCATTCATGAGCAATTACTATAATTACATTGCAGGATTAGGTACCTATTACACAGATAATTATGGTTCATTCTACGACCCGAGCAAATCAATGAAAATGTTTGGAATGTCTGTTGGATGGGGTAAACGTTTACGCTGGCCGGACGACTATTTTACATTATCGGCAGAATTGGCTTACCAACGTTTCATGCTAAAAGACTGGAGTTATCTGTATATCCGACTGAACAATGGCGATTACATGAATACCGGAAACTGTAACAGTTTAAGTCTGAACTTGACGTTAGCAAGAAATTCAACCGATAACCCGATATTTCCACGCTACGGTTCTGAATTTAGTGCATCACTGCAAGTTACACCTCCCTACTCTCTCTTTAGCAAAAAAGATTATAGTACATACGGGAAAAACAACTACGATGAAGCAGCAAGCATGTACAAATGGATAGAATATCACAAATGGAAATTCAGAGCAAAAACATATACTGCTTTGCTGAACATTAAGAAATGCCCGGTACTTATGACACGGACCGAATTTGGTATCCTAGGACACTTCAACAAATATAAACGCTCTCCATTCGAAACATTTTATATGGGTGGCGATGGAATGACAGGATATAGTTATAACTATGCTTCAGAGACAATTGCATTACGTGGATATGAAAACGGATGTTTAACTCCATTCGGAAATGAAGGATATGCTTATATGAGGCTTGGCGCAGAATTACGTTATCCCGTTATTTTGGAAAACACGACAAGTATCTATGCTTTAGGATTCGTAGAAGCAGGTAATGCTTGGAACGATGCAACGAAATTCAACCCATTCAAACTGAAACGTTCTGCAGGCTTGGGTGTCCGAATTTTCTTGCCAATGGTTGGTATGATGGGTATTGACTGGGCATATGGATTCGATAAAGTAAACGGGACTATGGATTACAGCGGAAGCCAGTTCCACTTCATTATAGGACAAGAGTTTTAACATACGTTCAAAGAAAAAAACACCGAACAAATTAAACATTAAAAAGACAATGGTAAGAAAAACAATGCTTTTAGCTCTACTTGGATTGATCTGTTCACTAACAGTAAAAGCACAACAATTTGCATTAGTAGACATGGAATATATTTTAAACCGCATACCAGCATACCAAGCAGCTGTTCAGGAAATGGAAACATTGTCGGCACAATGGCAAAAAGAAATAGAAGCAAAAAACGAAGAAGCCCAAAGATTGTACGAGAGCTATCAAAAAAATGCAGAAACACTTTCTGCTGAAGCAAAAACAACCAGTGAAAATACAATTGTTGCCAAAGAGCAGGAAGCAGCAGAATTGCGTAAACAATATTTTGGTCCGGAAGGAGAAATGATAAAAAAACGCCAAGAATTAATCGGTCCTATCCAAGACGAGATTTACAATGCAATAAAAAACATTTCCTTAGAAAAAGGATACGATGCGGTAATCGACCGTGCTTCGGCACAAAGTCTTATATTTGCATCCCCGCGCATTGATATTAGCAATGAAGTCTTATCGAAACTGGGATATTCAATTTAATTTTATATATTTGCAAAAAATGCACTGATAACCAACAACATTTGTCAGCACGTTATAAAGGAAATTATTAATAAAAATAGAAAAAAGATCATGTTAAAAAAATTAGCCTTATTACTTTTAATCATCGCTCCGATGAGTGTATTTGCACAAAAATTTGCGCATTTCAGATCAATGGACATTATTCCTGTAATGCCCGAGTATACAAAAGCTCAAACAGATATTCAAGCACTCCAGAAACAGTATGAGGATGAAATCCAAAATTATGCTGATGAGTTTAACAAAAAGTTTGCAGAATACCAAAATGAGCAAAAAACATTGCCACAAAACATCCAAGAACGTCGCCAGAAAGAATTGCAAGAATTGCAAGAAAAAGGCATCCAGTTCCAGCAGGAATCAAGACAAGAGCTACAAAACGCTTATGCAGAAATGATGGAACCCATCTATAAAAAATTGGACGATGCCATTAAAGCTATCGGTAAGGCAGGAGGTTATACTTATGTATTCGACTTAGATCGTACTGATATTCCTTATATTGACGAAACTCAATCGAAAGATGTAACAAACGACATCAAGACAAATTTAGGAATCAGTTTGACGGCTGTTCCGGCTGCTGCACCTGCAGCTTCGACAACTGCAGCAGAAACAACTGCCGCTCCAGCTCAATAATGAGATTTCGTTTATAAAAACAATTCAAGCACAAATTACATTATTTGTTTTAAAATGTAATTTGTGCTTGTTTCAATTACATCACATCCATGTTTTCAGCTCAAGGACCTATAGGAGTTTTCGATTCTGGTTATGGAGGTTTGACCATCCTTAACAAATTTCGTGAGTTACTTCCCCAATACGACTATATCTATTTAGGTGATAACGCGCGTACGCCCTACGGGAACCGTTCATTCGAAGTTGTTTACAAATTTACGCTACAAGCTGTCCACAAACTGTTCGAATTAGGTTGCCCTCTCGTTATTTTAGCATGTAACACCGCTTCAGCTAAAGCACTCCGGAGCATTCAACAAAACGATTTACCGCAAATAGATAAGAGCAGACGTGTTTTAGGAGTCATCCGTCCCACCGTGGAAAGCATAGATTCCTTAACACAATCGAGACATGTAGGACTGCTTGCCACTATCGGCACCATCAAATCACAATCATACCCATTAGAAATTCAAAAGTTATACCCAGACATTCAAGTCACAGGAGTAGCTTGTCCTCTTTGGGTCCCGCTGGTAGAAAATAATGAATTCAATTACGAAGGAGCCGATTTCTTTGTAAAAAAATATATCGGTCAACTACTATCACAAGACCCTCTTATCGATACAATAATTTTAGGCTGTACGCATTACCCGTTGCTCATGCACAAAATCCGCCAATTCACTCCACAACACATCAAGCTCATTGCACAAGGAGAATATGTAAGCAACAGCCTAAAAGATTACCTCTTCAGACATAAAGAAATTGAACACTGCTGTACAAAGGGAGGAACCTGTAAGTTCCTCACCACAGAATCGATTGAAAAATTTCAAGAATCAGCTTCCCTCTTCCTAAGCGAGCAGATACATGTAAACAGCATCATCCTTGAATGATTATTTAAACAATAAGGGCGTAAATTCACTCAAATAGATACGCCAATTACGCCATATATGCCCTTCACCGGTTTCCATATAGGTATATTTATATCCTTTCTCATCGAGCAATTTCCGGTAAGAAACATTATCGTTGTACAAGAAATCAGTCTTCCCTATGCCAATCCAATACAACTCGGGCGCATGCTGGAATTGCTTTGCAAGTTTTTGCTCTAAGTTTTGATACACATCTGCATTAGGACCTTTATTATCTTTATGAATTGCAGCCGAGAACAAACCTACATATCCAAACATATCCGGATATAAAGCAGAAATATACAACGAATGGAAACCACCCATCGACAAGCCGCAAATTGCTCTATGCTTCTTATCGGTATAAGTACGATAATGCTTTTCTACATACTTAATAATATCCGGGAATGCTTTTTCTATCGATCCTTCCATTGTCTTCTTATTCATAAATGTTGGTTTCTCCATGCTACTCGGAGCTTCACCGGGAGCAGCTTGTTGGGCACCATTACCATTAGGCATTACAACAATCATAGGCTCCACTTTTCCCTGAGCAATCAGATTGTCGAGTATCTGTGTGGCACGCCCCAATTCACTCCACGCATTTTCATCTCCTCCTGCACCATGCAATAAATACAACACCGGATATTTCTTTTTGCTGTCTTCATATCCGGCAGGAGTGTAAACAGTCATACGGCGTTGGTCCATACCCAATGCCGGACTTTCATACCATACTTTCGCAACATTCCCATGAGGGACATCTTGCACCATATAATTATCACCGCGACCATCTCCTACTATAAAAATGTTTTGTATTGTTGCAACGTCTCTGCTTAAAAACACATTGCTCGGATCAAGCACACGCATATCGTTTACATAGAAAACATAGCTATACAACTCACTGGCAAGCGGTACGGTTGTATATTCCCAAAGCCCCGGTTTCACTTCTTTCAAAGACGCTTTTGTCGGTGCATCTTGCTTCCCAAAAGGCGTATCAACCGTCTTTGCAGCCAAGAAATCACCCTCAACCTCTACTTTCGAAGCCTTAGGTGCATAAATTCGAAATGTAACCGTATGGTCTTCATTTACTTGAGGTGAAACAATATTACTTCCTCCCCACAACGCCTGTTGAGCAAATGCCCATGAGCTCATCAGGCATGTCATAATTAACATACAAATGTTTTTCATATTATTTTCTTTTTAAATGTGTCCGACAAATATACCGCTTTTTGCACCTAATAACTGTCAACAAAAGAAAAATAAAAAAAAACGTCTTGACATCTCGTCTAATTTGTCAGGACGTTTCCTTAAAAAGTCATCGCTTTTTCTTCAATTCATCGGCAGATATTATACGATACAATTTATCACTAGGGCGAATACGGTCAGGAACTTTAAACGAAACATGTACGCCTTTGGGCACTACATCCACCGGCTTTAGGTCGACACGGGCTTCTTCGAGGGTAACAAACATCGCGCCCGTAGTAGGACCGGTTATCAGGAGCTTGTCGCCTACCTTGATTTCAGAGGCTTCTATCAGGAACTCCGCCACACCAATGTTCGAGAAATACTTGATGCCTCGCCCGGCATAAACTTTACGTTCAGTGGCTTCCGAACCGTAATTGCGGCTCCATTCGCCCAAGCGTTGACCTAAATAATAACCGTTCCAGAATCCGCGGTTAAACACCGTCTTCAGACGTTCGTCCCAAGCGTCTTTCTTCTCTTCGGTGAACGTGCCTTCCAAGTACGATTGGATAGCTTCCTTGTAGCACTCCACCACCGTGCGTACGTATTCCGGTCCGCGGGCACGGCCTTCTATCTTGAACACCCGCACGCCCGCTTCTATCATCTCGTCCATAAAGCGGATGGTCTTCAGGTCTTTGGGCGACATGATGTATTGGTTATTCACTTCCAGTTCGATGTCGCTCTCCTTGTCTTTCACGATATACGACCTGCGGCACACTTGCATACAGGCACCACGATTCGCCGAAGCATTCAACTCATTCAAGCTAAGGTAACATTTGCCCGATACCGCCATGCACAACGCCCCGTGGCAGAACATTTCGATGCGCACCGGTTTGCCCATCGGTCCCGTGATATGCTGTTCTTGAATGGCATCGTATATCTTACGCACCTGTTTCAGATTCAGTTCGCGTGCCAGCACCACCACATCGGCGAAGCGAGCATAAAACTTCAACGCCTCCGCATTGCTGATATTCAACTGGGTAGAGAGATGCACTTCCTGCCCTACTTGGTTGCAATAAGCCATTACCGCCACATCCGAAGCGATGACCGCACTGATGCCCGCTTCTTTCGCTGCATCAATAATCCGGCGCATCAGTTCGATGTCCTCATCATAGATAATAGTATTCACCGTGAGGTAACTCTTCATCCCGTTCTCGTCACACACCTGGGCTATCTCGCGCAAGTCATCAATGGTAAACGTGCTTGCCGAACGAGCACGCATGTTTAGGCTCTCAATGCCGAAGTAAATGGAATCCGCTCCGGCATGGAT
>DXCG01000093.1 GCA_019116145.1 Candidatus Phocaeicola gallistercoris | reverse complement strand
TTATAATGGCATGACTTGGTTTCGTGCAGACTTCCATTTACATACTAAATCTGAAAAAGCATTTCAAGAATGAAGCCAATAGACTCGCAAGGCATACTTGAGGAAAAGAAAAAAGTAATTAAAATATAATTTACAATGATAAATCAAAATAATCAGATTAAAATTTCTGCTGAGACGAGACGCTCTATATTTGATAAGATTATGTCTCATGTGGATTTCTTGGGTGTATTCCAAGGAGGTAATTATGAAGATCAAAACATTGTTGATTTCTTGAAAATGATATGGGATCTTCCTGCCATGCCTTCAGAAGACCCTCGTTTCAAGAATGCAGAAGCTGATGCGAGGCAACATTTGATTAATAATGATGATTGGGATCTTACGTATACTTTTGAAGATCGATTTAATTTGTTAGCTGGTGACGTAAAATACTTCATTAAGTTTGTTGAAGCATGTGTTTCTCCCTTTGTTAGATCGTCTTTAGAAGAGATAATACAATATGTGGAAGAAATTAATCCTTTGCTAAATAGAGATAATTGTGAACTTGCCATAGAAGATTATATAGATGACAGACCCCATTATATTATAAAATCAGGAATTGGTTTCTCATTTGATCGTAAAGATATACATAGCAATAGGTATACGATTTATGTTGATAAACTTGGTGATAATAAACCATGTTTCTTTTTAGAGAGTATAAGATGGGATGATTATGGACATAAAACATCATTCTATTTAGATTATGTCAAGGTGGATGGCTCCTATTCAAGGGTAGGCAAAGTGAAGATATGCAAGAAAAATGTAGACAAAACTCTGAATGTTATTCCTAAGTCATTTTTATCGTTAGATTCAAATTATTGCTCTTTAGGCCAGGATACATCTTATTATTATAAAATAAAAGAAATATTGGGTGAAGATGCAATGGCATTTCTTTACTCAATGAAAGATGCTGCTGTTTTTAGCCGCATATCCGATCATTTTGAAAATGATTTAGGATTCAGACATTCTTTGTTAAGAGATAATAATGCTGATACAGCATTAAACTTAGGACGTTATGTACTTGCAGGTTTTGACCCTGATGAAAGAGTAAATTTTACATATAAGACTCGACTTGCTTACTCTTCAGATTATGACTTCAATATAAAGTTTGATTTTGGTAGAATAAATCAAGACGATAATTTTAATAGAGTAATTGCCATCATCGGTGAAAATGGTGTAGGTAAGACCTCGTTATTATCCAATCTTGCTAAGTCAATAGCTAATCAACAGAAAGATTGCTTCTTGCCGCACCATCCTTTGTTTACAAAAGTTGTAGCAGCTTCTTATAGTATGTTTGACAGATTTTATAATATTGATGCACGAGCCTTCAACTTCGAGTATTGCGGTATGCACAATAACGAAGGTGGGCTTATGGATCTGGACCAATTGAAAGCGAGACATAAACGTAATGCAGAAACTATCAATGCTCTGAATAGAGGTAAAAACTTAAAGAAATTTCTAGGCAATATCTTGCCCAACGATATGTTAGAAGGTTTGTTTAAAAAAGAAGACTCCAGCTTTAAGTATGATGTCTATGAAGATTACTATGGTAAAATGAGTTCAGGGCAAACTATGCTTACCAACCTCATTATCGACATTACTGCTAATGTGCGGTCAAATTGTCTAATTATGATAGATGAACCGGAAGTTCATCTTCATCCAAATGCTATCACACAGATTATAAATGTTGTAAATCTTGTATGTGAAAGATTCTCTTCTTGTTGTATTATGGCAACTCATTCGCCTTTAGTGATTCAATCTCTTCTCTCTCGCAATGTCCTAATAATGGAACGAGATGTAGATGGAATGCCTGTTGTAAGGCAAATGAGGGTTGAAAGTTTAGGTGAGAATCTGACTACTATAAATGAAGAAATTTTCTCTAATGGTCAACGAGATAAGTATTACAAGCGACTTATAGAAAGGGCTGTCGAAGGTAAAGAATCAATGGAGCAGGTGTTACAAGAGCTCCAGAATGGTGATTTGCCAATGAGTCTTACTTCTTATATGTTAATTGATAAATATTTGAATCATGATTAACATGAAAAAATATGATGGAGGGAAGTCGCCATATGAGCTTTTCTCTGAGGCAGTGGATAGAAAGGATGAGAATGGTGCTGATACCATTGAACTTAATGCAATGAAACACAAAATTAAGATTGCATATAGATATTATGAGCGAGCTATGGATAAACGGAAATTGGGAACGCTAAGCCCTTCTAAAGTGTTATCAAGTATCAAACAACCTTTATTAGGAATGTATTCATCTAGATGCAAGTTAGTAAAGGATTTTAGATCATGGCATTTCAATAATAATCCCCAACCATATAATAATGTATGTCCGTATTGTACTATAAATAGTGCAAACACTACGGAGCACATTCTTCCTAAGGAGGTGTACTCAGAATATGCAGTAAATGTCTTTAACTTGATACCTGTATGTTCTGAATGTAATTCATTTAAGGGGGAAGATATATTCGATGAGAATGGTGAAATCTTCACTATTAATTTTTATACTGACACTTTGCCTGATATACGATATCTATTCGCTCGTATAACTCATATAGTTGGAGGTGTTCAGTTTAAGTATTATTTAGAGAACAGAAATGGAATTGATAGAAATCTATATGCTCTTATACAAAGACATTTCAAGCGTTATCATTTAATAGACAGGTATTATACCAAAGCTGTACAAGAATTGTCCAATATTGAAAATTACTTTAAGTTCGAAGAAATAACTTGTGAAGCAGACTACGATAAAGCCGCAAGCAAATTAATCAGGAAAACGGATGCTGATGCAGTTGCGTATGGAAGAAATCATTGGAAGATTGTAATGTATTATGATGCGGCTACATCACCAGTATTCAAGTCTTATATAATGACTAAATTGATATCCTAAATCACTGCTGTCCCATTAAAATCGCGAAGTATCGTCTGAGCTCAAATTCTCGAAATACTATTCTTGATATTCAAGTACTTATACAACATCTAATATCAGTAGAGTTAAGTTTCGAAATCAAATCGGTTTACCTTGGAAATGTTTGTATTACACAGACATACAACTTATTATACGACAGATTCAAAATTTTAATGGGACACTAGTGATCCTAAATAATAGTGTGTGTTAGTAAAATTGAGTCTTCACTCACAATGAGAAAGTCTATAATCTATGCAAAAAGATTTTAAGAAAAAGGATATAAATTTTGTGCAAACTAAAAATAGAGATATTTTTGTATGAATCATGGTTATAAATTGAATTATAATGTCGAATAATCAACAAATGGTAATGAATAGAATTAAAGTTGTTCTTGCTGAAAAACGAAGGACAAATAGATGGTTAGCTGAACAAATGGGGAAATCAGAGAATACCATTTCGAGGTGGTGTTCTAATAAATCTCAACCATCAATCGCTCAATTACAAGAAATTGCGATCTTGTTAGATGTTGATGTTCGTGTACTATTAAAATCACAGAAAGAGTAATATAAAATGTCGAAACGCATTGAATATATAATTGATGATATTAAGGAACAATATCTTGAAAAAGATAACAATATACCTTGGATTATCGGTTTTAGTGGAGGAAAAGATAGCACGGTTGTACTAACATTAGTGTGGAGAGCCTTGCTATCTATACGAGAAGAGTTAGGCGATACGGCTCTTGTTCGACAGGTGTATGTTGTAAATAATGACACCCTAGTGGAAAATCCTATTATTACAGACTATATCGTTGAGGTATTGGATTGTATCCGTATTGCTGCTATTGAACAAAAACTACCTATCAATGTCCAAATAACAGTGCCAAAATTAGAGGATAGTTTCTGGATTAGCTTCCTAGGTAAGGGATATCCTGTTCCAAATAATACCTTTAGATGGTGTACTGATCGATTAAAGATTAAGCCTACTACGCAGTTCATTCTTGATAAGGTAGATGCTATGGGAGAGGCTATTGTTCTTATTGGTACTCGTCTTTCCGAGAGTGCTACTCGTGCGAAATCGATTCGTCGTCACGAAATCAAGGGAAAACGTTTAACCAAGCATCCATTGAACCCCAATACATACACATATCCTCCAATTAAAGATTTATATCTGGAAGAGGTATGGTATATACTCAACAATGAGCCATCACCTTGGGGCTATGACAATAAGAAGTTGTTCCAAATATATGCTGATGCTACAGCAGATGATTATGAGTGTCCTACTGTAATTACGGATAAGACACAGCCTTCATGTGGGCAGAGTCGATTTGGTTGTTGGGTTTGCACCGTAGTAAAGGAAGACAAGTCAATGATGGCCCTTATTAACAATGGCAATCAATGGATGGCTCCTTTATTAAAATATCGAGACGAAATGGTTGCAGGGCGAAATATTTCAGAAAACAGGTATGCAACCCGCAGAAATGGTCAAGCTGCTCAAGATGCTGATGGTCATAATCAAGGTAATTACACTTTTGAGTATCGCTGCGAGATGCTCTGTAAATTATTGGAATTACAGCGAGATATGCAGAAAATAAAGCCTCATATGGAGTTGATTTCAAATCAAGAACTTGTTGCGATTCAAATTAACTGGTATCGAGATGGATTCTTTGCACCAAAAGTAACAGATATTTACAATGAGGTGTATAAACGAAATATGCCTCTTGAAAATATGCAGTACCAAGAGCGATTAATCCTTGAAAAGGTATGTGCAGAACATCCTGAAGATTATCACTTGATAAATGATTTGGTATCGCTTCAAAAGAGCAAGACTATTTTGATGAATAATAATGGCCTACAAGGCGATATTGAGAAACGATTAGATAACTACCTCAACCAGCAGTAAGCGATGTTTATAGAGTCAATAATATTACATAATTACAGAGCATACAAGGGGCATAACAAAACCTCTTTTAAGCAGGATGCCAAGAATATCTTTCTTGTCGCCGGCAACAATGGTTTTGGTAAAACTACATTTCTCACATCCCTCGTATGGTGTCTATATGGCAAATTAATGGTCGATGTTGATGAAAAGTTTAGACGCGATATCAATGATGCCCAAGGATATAAGAACTATGCCCGCCAAAGCTTGCATAAAGAATTAGCAAGTGTTGTAAATACATATGAAGCAAGCCCTGAAGTGCGAAAACGGATTATAAAGCACGGTTATTCTTCGGAAAGCGAATATATTAAGAATGATGCGCAGTATTATGTTGAGATAAGTATTTCGGATATATTTATTCCATCTATCCCTTGTCGTACAATTACAATTCGACGAACCTATGACTACTTCTTAGATACTGAATTCGTTGAGGTGTTAATTGATGGACAGGTAAATGAATTAGCAAAAGACGTTGGCTACGACATCTTTATCAATGACTTTATTCTTTCAAAGGATATTGCAAAGTTCTTCTTCTTTGATGCTGAAAAGATTGTAAACCTTGCAGAAGTAAAATCAATTGATGAAAAACGTCGATTGAGTACGGCTTATAGCGAGGTTTTAGGTATAAAGAAGTATGAAGACATCAAGAGAAATCTTGAGAATCTTCGTCTCAAATTCCGAAAGAGTGCAGGCTCTACAGCAAGTAAAGCTAAATTGGATAGGCTTCAAGCTGGAGTTGATAATTTGGAGGCGCAAATTAGAACAAAGGAAGAGGAACGAGAAAGAGTTGATAATCAGATTCAGCAGTATAGAGCAGAGGCCGTTCAGTTACAAGAGCGACTTATTCGTGAAGGTAATGCTATTAGTGTAGAGGACCTCAAGAAACAAAAAGAGTTGCTTATTGCATTGAAAGAGAAGGACTCTAAATTAAAGAGTCAATTACGCGAAATGTTAGATGTTGCTCCATTTGCTATTTCTGGTAAATTGTTCACAGACCTAATGACGCAGGTTATTGCCGAGAAGAAAATTAAAACGACTGTTGCCAGTCGTGCTGCCATAAATGCTGCCCTTCAATTAACACAGACTCAAATTACAGAAGGAGTATCTGAACTTAAGCTTACAGAACTTCAAAAGCAAGCTGTTGAGAGGATTATCGCAGACGCCTTTGCAAATAATATCGTTGAAACATCGGTGGAAGATGCGGCAGCTATTAAGGTGTTAGTTGACTTTAATGATAGTGAATCAAATGAGTTTCAGGCTTTGTTTGACAATATCAGATACTCTTTCAACACCTTATTCAAGCAGCTAGTAAAAGATATAAAGAACAATGCTCTATTCATGGCAAAAACTCAGCGAAAGATTGTTGAGGCAGAGTATGATGATGGAAATGCCGATATCAAGGAGATACGAATGCGGAAAGCAGAAGTTGATGAGTTATTGGCTCAGTTAGATATCCAAACCCGCCATCTCTCGGAACAAATAGGGACATTAAATAAGGATATTAAAGTCCTTAAAAAACAGTTGTCAGAAGTTGCGAAACATGTTCGCGTTGATAAGGCTGATAAAGAGAAGGATTTAATAGCGGAGCGACTTATCAGTGAGTTAACGACATTCTTGTTTGAGTTAAGAGCTAAGCGCAAGTTTTCTCTTGAGAAGAAGATTATGGCTGGCATAGATGTGTTGATGCACAAGGCGGATTTTATACACAGTGTGCGTATTGACCTACAAAATGATATTATTGAGATAGAGCTTTTGGATAAGACCGGAGAGATTATTAGTAAGGAGAAATTATCAAAGGGAGAGCAGCAGTTGTATGCAACGGCTATTCTTAACGCTTTGGTTGAAGAGTCTGGAATAGAATTCCCTGTATTTATTGATAGTCCTCTCCAAAAGTTTGACAGTATTCACTCACGAAATGTTATCACAAAGTTCTATCCGAGTGTGTCGAAGCAGGTCGTTATCTTCCCATTACTAGGAAAAGAGTTGTCGGAGGATGAGTACAATGTACTATTACCTAATGTTAATGAAGTTTATATAATCGAAAATGAGAATGGATGTTCTTCATTTAAAAAGATTACTCCAAATAAATTGTTTGAAACACTATCATAGTTATGTTTACATCGATAAAAACATCAAAGATTAATAAGGATATTGTTACAGACTTAAGTCGTAAATTTAACTTGGGCGCAGAGAATATTATTGCGCGTATAGCTTTGACTTATTCCTTATCAAAAGATCGTAAATTATCATTATCAGACATTGCTGATTCACAAGGTAAGGAGTACAGTAAGAATGTTTTATTTGGAAGTAATTTACCTTACTATATAGGCCTTATATGCGTAAAGTACGGTTTATATAAGACAGATAAAGATATTCCTAAATATATTAAGTTGCATATTGATGATGGATTGCAACTAATGAATAAGGAGTTGAGAGATAATCCAAACTTGAATGGATATGATTATTTGATTGATAAAATAACTTATGGATTAGAAGATATCTTATGTTGAAAGATGTGAAATTTAAACATAGTTATTCTTCTGGATATGATGAGCCAAAAGAATTCTTTACTGAAGCACTAATTGAAAGCTCAGCTTTTGATTTAGGCTTGGGATTCTTTTCATCTAGTGGAATAAGAAGCCTTGCATATGGTTTTGCCCTGTTCATAGCGAATGGAGGCAAAATGCGTGTTATCATAAACCATATATTAAGCAAGGAAGATAAACAGGCTATTGAAAATGGACAAAAACATTTGATTGAGGACTTTGAGTGCCGTGTTCTATCTGATATAGATAAGTTAACAAAGACACTTTCCAAAGAAGATGAACATTTCTTTCGCTGTTTGTCATATTTGATTTCTATTAACAGAATTGAATTTATCGCGACTATCTCAACTAAAGGTGGATTAGGTCATGACAAGTATGGGGTATTTACAGATGAAAAAGGCTGCAAGGTGGCATTTATTGGATCTGCGAACTTCTCACAATCAGCATTAGAATTAAATGGTGAGACAATCACTGTATTTACATCTCCAGATGACAATAAAAGAATAGCAGAATATCAAACATTATTTGATAGATCATGGGAAAATGATACTCCCCATTTGCTCCATATACCAATTGACAATGTTAAAACCATAATTTGTGAAAAGTTCCCCAAAATAGCTATTGAAGAACTTTTAGACAATAGCGTAAATTTGCGAACTGATAATTCGTATAGTAATACCTATATCAAACCACTATCTCAAAGGCTTTTGGATAAGATTGAATTAAAAGAACAGGAACCCCGTTTCCCATTCCCAGAAGAAAGATCAATCCAAATTAATGCATATAATGCTTGGATTAGCAATGGGAAAAAAGGTGTTTTTGCTATGGCAACAGGTTCTGGCAAGACAGTTACAGCTCTCAATTGTTTGAGAAAGCAATATAAAGAGAATGGTTATTATAAAGCAATAATTGTCGTACCCACTCAAGCATTAGCAGTTCAATGGGAAAAAGAGGCAAAAGCTTTTAACTTCCAAAATATTATATCCACACATACGGATAAAGATTGGAAGAACACTTTGAGTCGATATACAACAAGAAGTTTATTAGATCAATCAAAGAGTATTATTATCATAACGACATATGCGACATTTAACCGCAAGGATATACAACAGTTTATTAATAAGGTTAAGGGACTAGAAACCTTTATGTATGTAGCTGACGAAGCACACAATATAGGTTCTCCAAGTTCATTAAAACATTTACCCCATAATATACAGTGGCGTATAGGCTTGTCCGCAACACCTGAACGTATATATGATGATATAGGCTCTGAAAAATTATATGAGTTCTTCAATTCTAGACCACCAGAGTATACATATAGATATACAATGAAACAAGCAATAGAAGAAAACATATTATGCCATTATGATTATTACCCCATATTCGTTGAGTTAACAGACTCTGAAATGGAAGAGTATGAATATATCTCAACTCAGTTAAGGAAGTTTATAGATTCTGATACAGGAAAATATCGACCCGAAGCCGAGAAATTATTGCTGAAGCGTAAAAGAATTATACATAAGGCTGAAAATAAGAAAGTGGCGATTTCTAATTTACTAGAAGACCTAAAACAAAAGCGTAAACTTGATTATACTTTTGTTTTTGTGCCTGAGGGATATGAGCCTGATTACTCCGAAAGAGATTCGTATAACATTGATCAAGAAGATATTCATATAATAGACGAGTATGCACAGATGTTTAAAGATCAAGGGTACAGTTATCATAAATACATTAGTGGACTTGATGATGCTCCAGGCATATTGAAAAGTTTCGCAGAAGGAGATATTCAAATTTTGCTTTCAATGAAGTGTTTGGATGAAGGTGTTGATATACCACGTGCGGAACATGCGATATTCTGTTCAAGTACAGGTAATCCTCGTCAATTTGTTCAACGTCGTGGACGCGTACTAAGAAAAAGTAAAGGAAAAGATAAGGCAAAAATATGGGATTTGATTGTTACGCCACCAAATGTGATGAATGATTCTATCGGTATAGAACGCAATATGTTCATTAGTGAAGTTAAACGTATTGTAAACTTTGCTGCCCTCGCTGACAATCAAATAGATATTTTGTATGGAGATTTGAAAAATTACTGTGAGGCTTTGAGAATAGATTTATTTGAGATGCTTGAAGAAGAAAATAATAACTATAAATAATAATACTATGGCTATACAAGACGAAATGTATAAGGCAATAGAGAAAGAAATTAATCAGACAGTTGAATCTGGTGCTGAAAAAGTTACTGTGAACTTTGAAAAAGCAAAAGAAGTTGCCAAAATGCTGACAGAACTATCAACAAGTGTTGGAGATGCAGATGCATTAACAAATCAGTATATTGCCAATATTAAGAATATATGTAACTCATAATACGAAAAGTTATGATTATCAGAAATATTACTATCGAAAATTTTCAATCATACTATGAGAGTCAAACAATAGAGTTTTCTAAAGGCTTGAATCTAATCATAGGTAATGGAGGAAAAGGTAAGTCCAAACTGTTCAATGCCTTTTACTGGGTATTGTTCGGTAAAATATATATCACGGGTATCGGTTGGTGTACTACAGATAACTTGCCTCAGTCTGCCAAATTTGCAATGCAACGTTATGAGTTCATTAATAAAAGAGCTCTATTCAAAGCACAAATTAACGATAAAATTAGAGCCTCAGTACAAATTGAAATTGAGGACGATAAGGGTAATGATTATATAATAGAGCGCTCTGTCAGTGCATTAAGACTTGAAGGAGAAGAATGGGACTCTAATGATGCTTGGCAAGTAGGAGGTAATATGCTGAAGGTTTCTTTTGATTCCACCACAGGAACAAAAGTGCTTAATGATTTATTAGCTGAGGATAAAATTAATGAGTTATTCCCAGATGGTATTAGAAACTATATATGGTTTCAAGGAGAGTCACTCGAAAGTCTTATAAACTTCAGAAATAAAGAAACATTAAAAGCTGCTGTTAAGCATATTTCATATTTTCCTTATTACGAAAAACTTTCTGAAATAATCAGCAAGTCTAAATTGAAGATTACAGGAATTGAAAGCCGTAAATTAAAAGAGGTTAATAAACATAATTCAAGCGTTAAGGGGTTATTATCAACCATTGACAACTTAAACTATAAGATTTCCAGAGAAGAAGAGAACAAAAAGCAATTTGAGACTCACATTGAGACTATTAAGATAGCTTTAGCAGATGGAGAAACAAAGATTTCTGGATTAGCGAGCTATTCAATGTTAGTAAAGAAATACAAGGATTGTGAAAACGAGATAAATAAATTATTGTCAGAAACGACTCGTATAGATGAGTTTCAAAGAGAGAAACTTCCTTCTTTGTGGGTCCTTCGTGGGATTGAACCAATGATTCAACAATGTAAAGAAATTATTGAAAAGCACAAGGAGGAAGAGTATACTGTTCCAGAAAAGAAGTATTTAGATAATCCTAGTCGCTCAAAATTAGAAGAGATACTTAAAGATAAGAAATGTTTTGTATGTGGCACTGAATTCTCTGAAGATGATGCCCCATACCACTACATCACAGAACGATTAAGATTACAGGAAGAGTACTTAAAAGAAATGGAAGAATATACCAGCAATATGCAGCTTTCTAAACAGTTTAACATGTTTGTTGGTAAGATTCAAGATTATCCAGATTCATTACTGATTTCTTTGTCAAAAATTGACAAACAATGGAAAGATAGTGAAGATGAATTGGAAAGATATATGGCTCAGCGAAGAAGAAAGCAAGATGAAAAACGTAAATTGGATGAGCAAATAGAAGATATAAAGAAAAAGCATGGTGTAGATCCTGTAACCCAAGCAGAGACAGCCGGTATTATCAATTCTTCAATTCGAGCAAGCAGAAGTAATTTGGAAACTCTACAACGAAAGTTGGATGTTTCCAAGCAGACACTTAGTAATTACAGGAGTGAATTACGTATTGCTGAACGAGAATTGGAAAAATTAGGAGCAAAAGATACTACTGTTGCAAAAGTTCCAGAGACAGAATGGAAACACATTTCAACATTCCTAGAAGATATCTGCAAGAGGGTCCAGGAAAATGCAAGAAAAGATTTGCTTCATAAAATTGAAGAAAGGGCAAATCTTTTTTACGCGAAGTTTACGGAGCATGATAACGGATACAAAGGTAATGTAAAAATAGGTGAAGACTACTCTATCGAATTTGATGCGGGTCTTAATACTAGCCACGAGGATAGAAAGAAGATGAGTATCATAAATGCTTTATTATCGTTGAATCAAGAGGCTATGGGTACTTATTATCCGTTTATAAGTGACGCTCCAACATCTAGTTTCGATTTGGAGACTACTCATAAATATCTGCTTGGTATTAAAGATATATTTGGTCAATCCATTGTGTTGACAAAAGATGTGGATTTGGAAAGTGATAAATATCTTGATTTGCAGAATCAAAGTAATGTGTCGAGAATTTACAATTTGGAGAGCAAGATATATAGTGGAGATGCTAACCGTGGACAGCACGAAGTTTCTACGCAAATAACAATCTTAAAATAAGGGAACATGGAAAATATATTTGAAATTAAATTTTCATTTGAACAATATGTTAAGGATAATGTAATCCTTAAATTCTCAAATAAGCAAGGTGGTGCCTACAATGTATTTTCTTATCATTGGCAATGTTTTGTATGGGCTGCAGTTGTTGGTTTTATACACAATGAACGTAGACCTCTACAGTCTCCTATTGCTGACCGTCCTTTTAGTTTGAATACAATGTGTAATGGTGGTGGCGAAAAAGATGCTGAAGCATTATTGTGTATGTGTATTGCCAAAGCAGGTTCTCTTGATATTATGAAAGAACCAACAAAAGCTATTGATTTGATAAATGAATATGCTAATGGTGGGTTTTATTATATAATGAAAATAATGCAGGATCAGCCAGTTACTAATGATTTGGAATGGGTTAAACAAGAAATTTTTGGAAGAGAGGTCAATTTATGAAAGAAAAAATTTTATTCTTTGGAGTGTTCTATATAATATTAGGGACATTAGGTTTGACTATTCCGAGTATTAGTTATTATTTAACAAATCATGCATGGCCATTAGATGATATTTCTATAGGATTAATTACAATTGTGGTATCCACTGTAGGATATTCAACTGCTGAAAAAATAATTGTATTAAGAGGGAAAAAATCCAATCTCTCAGAAATGCTATGGAATTTAGTCGCTCTTGTTCTGTCTATAGTATTAACTATTTTCGTAGTAATTTTTTTAGGAAATGAAGTTATTTGTTTCCCACTAATATTGTCTTGTTTAGCGTATATTTTATCGTGTATTCTTTGGTGGTATCAGAATCGTGACAATGATAGTTTCAAGAATATTGGAGAAAATGCCTTAGGTGGAAGTCCTGAACAGTTTAATTAAAGATGAATAATATGATTATAAGTGCAATAAAAGTTAAGCAACCATTAGGCGAATTTTACATAGCAAAAATTAAAGCTGGAGATTTACTCAGAATTTCTACCTCATCTGTTGCAAGGTATGATAAAGATGGCAAACTAAAAGGAAATCAGAGGCCATTAGATCCGAAACGTTTGAAAGCAATAGCTAATTTTATTATGTCTGATGAGATGAGCTTTCCTACATCAATATTAATAGCTGCTAACATTGATAGAGATGGTGGTATTGTTGAAAAACATGATGATAGATGGACTGTTGAAAAAACTAATACAACAGATGTTTTTAACCTTGTAATACCTGATAAAGTTTCCTCTTTAATAATTGATGGTCAGCATCGTTTGAATGCATTTAATTATGCAGACTCCAGTTGTAAAGAAATTGAATTAGTTTGTTCAATTTTTCTTGATCTACCCAATCCTTATCAAGCATACTTGTTTGCGACAATTAATGGTAATCAAAAACGAGTAGATAAGAGTTTGGCTTTGGAACTATTTGGGTATGATGTTGAAAATGAACCTCAAAATACATGGTCTCCAGAAAAGTTAGCTGTATATCTTACAAGAAAGTTTAATTTTAGCAAGAAATCTCCTTTATATCAAAAAATCAAATTGGCACCATTGTATTCTGAAATAGACGAGATTGTAAATAGGGAGCAATGGCTTCTTTCTACAGCTGCAATGGTTGAAGGGATTATGAGTTTGATTTCTAGTAATCCACAGAAAGATCGTGATATGCTAGCAATGAAAAGAAATAGTATATGGGGAGACAAAACACGACAAATACTTTCTAATAACAATAGACCTGTACTTAGGTATCTATATATAAGTTCAAAAGATGATGAATTGTACTCAATATTAGAAAAATACTTTTGGTCAGTAAAAACTATTTTATGGGATAATGCTACAGAAAACAGTGTAATTCTAAAAACTATAGGAATTTCTGTCTTATTTGATATATTAAAAAATATTATCGAAAAATATGATATTCAAGACTCTTATGATTTATATATAAATAAAATTCGTGATATTAATTATTC
>DXCG01000092.1 GCA_019116145.1 Candidatus Phocaeicola gallistercoris | reverse complement strand
GATGACCACGACGATGTATTGGCAGAAGGCACGTGGCAACAGTTCTTTACCGAAAAGCCCGAAGTGCTGACCCGCGAAGAAAAACGCGCTTGGCTGGACACGCTGAAAGGCGTATCGTTAGGCTCGGACGCTTTCTTCCCCTTCGGCGATAACATCGAGCGTGCGCACAAGAGCGGCGTGGAATACATCGCTCAGGCAGGAGGCTCGGTACGTGATGACCATGTCATCGAAACCTGCGACAAATACGGCATCACCATGGCGTTTACAAGCATCCGTCTGTTCCACCATTAATAACATACGATAACAATACGTTATCTATCCCGAAAAAAGCGCGAGTAAAAATTTTTATTCGTGCTTTTCTTTTTTTTATTTCTCTTCGTTTTTTTCAAACTTGTCTTATTAAATTACAAATCCTTTCCGGTTCTTTCTAAAATTATTATATTTGTATTTTAAGTAAAAAGATTATAATAAGACTATATGCCTGCAAGGAAACCGCATCTCATAACACTTGTTCTTTGTCTCATAATAATATCTCTACAAAGCATTTATGCTTACAACCTACGCCAAGTCACCAATAACAACGGATTGACAAACAGCGCGGTTTTATCGTTATTACAAGACAAAGAAGGTTTTTTATGGTTTGGGACATGCGATGGTATCAACATCTACGATGGTATAAAAGTTACTCCTTGGAATGGATTCGGGAAACTGAACTTATCCGGATTTATTATCGAAAACATGTTGGAAACATCGGACAGTATTGTTTGGATTCAAACAAATTACAGTCTGGTCAAAGTAAACAAAAAGAACCGTCATTTTACTGATTTTCCCCAATTCAAAGGAAAATTCAAAATGATAAAAAACAATGCAAACCATATCTTCATTGTAGACGACAACAACCGACTCTATTCAGCAACGCCGGCAAACGATGCGTTTTACCCAATCCCGATTGAAGGACTGGCAGACAAAAAGATTATCAACATTTATATTCACCAAACGACATTAGTCTTTTTCACAACAAATGAGATATTATGCTATCAACTGACAAAAGGAGCAGACGAGACGTATGCCGTTTCACCAATGATGACGGAAAAATCGACTGCAATCCGGTACGGATTCGGAGAAGACAATTTGCTTTACTGGCTCGACGGACAATACAACTTATACCGTTATAATTTAGACAAACCAATAAAGCATCTCATGGGAAACTGGAATTCGGTCCTTTCGGGGAAAGGAGATATCAGCGATATGATAAAATATAAAGCCGATTTCTTTATTGCTTTCCAGACAAACGGATTGTTGAAGCTGTCTCCTGCCCCTGCATCCGGATTCAAAGCAGAAGACTTGGGAATCAATGCAGGTGTTTTTGTTTTGCTGAAAGACCGGACTCAGGACATTATTTGGATAGCGACCGACGGGCAAGGTGTATTTCTATATACCGATGACAACTATTCCATTCGTTCCACCACATACGATGATTTGAATATCCATATCGGGAAACCTGTACGATCCATTTATTTAGACCCGGAACATACCCTCTGGCTGGGAACGAAAGGAGAAGGCATCTTAAAATTAAAAAACTATACACTTAACCAACGGCCAGCACGTTTACAAAAAGAATTAGTCACCACTTCAAACAGCGGTCTGACAAATAATAACATCTATGCTTTTGCACCAAGCAGCCAGCCGATTCTTTGGATAGGACACGATGGTGGAATCAGTTATTTTTCGTATGTCACAAAAACCTTCTCATCTTTACAAGCTCCCGAACCTATTCAATATGTACATGCATTGCACGAAGAAAACGATTCTGTTTTGTGGATTGCAACCGTAGGAACTGGTATCATTCGGGCAAACATCGCATTTACGCCTTCTCCCCATATCAGCCGAATGAAAAGATATACCATCGATGAAGGGACTTTTGCATCCAATTATTTCTTCACCTTATATACTGACAAGCAATCGATATGGTTTGGGAACCGGGGGAACGGATTGTTTTACATTGCCAATGATTCTTTAAAAAACATACCTTTAAAGGAAGATTATAAAAATGAAACCGCCAACGATTTATTTGCTATCTTAAAGCAAGAAGATACATTCTGGTTAGGTACAGCAAATGGTTTAATAAAAAAAACACCCGATAAGGAATTTTGTTTCAACAAAGAGAACTGCGGTTTTTTCAACAGTACTATTCATGCCATGCAATTCGATTGCAACCAAAATCTATGGATTGCCACCAATAATGGATTGATTCATTTCAACACACGTAATCAAAACTTCCAGAATTATAACCAGCAGAACGGATTGAAAGTAATAGAATACAGCGACGGAGCATCTTTCACATGCCATGATACGCTTTTCTTTGGAGGCATTGATGGGTTTACCACAATAACCGAAGATACAGCATTCCATCCTGTTCGCTACACTCCACCCTTATACTTTACCGAACTGAACATCTTAGGGGAAGAAGTAAACATCCACGACTATATGAAAGAGACCAATCATTCATTTCTGTTGAAACTGAATTACCGGCAGAATTTCTTTACTGTTACTTTCAAAATCGTAGATTATATTACCCCCAACAAATATTCTTATCTATACCAACTGAATAACAGCGAATGGGTTTACAGAAGAGAAAACAATCTCTCGTTCACACAGTTGGGATATGGACATCATACGCTTAACATACGCTATCAAGACGTTACAAACGGAACACTAAGTCCCATCTATATATTGCATATCTATATTACTCCTCCGTGGTATATGACAACGTATGCCATAACCTGCTATATCCTTATAATGATAGGTGCATTTATATTTTCCTTGAAACATTTCCTAAATAAACAAAAGCAGAAAAGAAGCCTTGCTTTAAAACAAATAGAACAAGAACATAAAGAACTATTATACGAAGAGAAATTACGTTTTTTTACCAACATCACACATGAATTCTGTACTCCGCTTGCACTGATTTACGGTCCGTGCGAACGACTTCTAAACTACAAACTGTCGGATACTTTCATCAAGAAATATGTATTGCTTATCCAATCGAATGCCAAACGTCTGAACACGCTCATACAAGAAATTATCGACTTCCGCCGTTTGGAAACAGGACATCATATTTGCCATATCACATCGGTCGATGTCGCAGAAACAAGCAGAAACATTGCACAAACATTTACCGATTTGGCTGAACAGCACCACATTCGCTTTGAAGTCCAAACAGACAATCAGATTCTTTGGAATACAGACAAGAACGGATTTATCACCATTTTAAATAATTTAATATCAAACGCGTTTAAGTATACACCGGAAGAAGGTCTGATTCGGATTACCATAAAGACAAATTCTGAAAACCAGCTCCTGCTTTCTGTCTATAATACAGGAAAAGGAATCGCCCCAAAAGATATGCCTCTCATCTTCAACCGATATAAAATACTCGATAATATAGACAAAAATGAAATAGGTGGACTTTCTGCAAGAAACGGATTGGGACTTGCCATTTGCCACAGCATCGTGGAACTTCTGAAGGGAACAATCCAGATAAAAAGCGAAGTAGGGCAATTTGCCGAGTTTATCGTCACACTTCCCTTTATTCCTGTTTCTCCCGATAAGACTGAACAAAATACACAAGCACATACAAACGACCATGCAACAAACAGAGAAGAAACACCGTCTATCACCGCTACAAAAATGGTTAATACTGAATCCATGCCATCGAAAAAGGCTTCGTCTATTTTAATTGTCGATGACAATCAAGACATGTTGGAACTGCTGAAAGACATCTTTTCTCCCGGTTATAACATTACAACAGCACTAACCGCCCAACAAGCATTCGCCCAAATAAAAGAACAACAGCCTTCTTTGATTATCACCGATGTGATGATGCCCGAAATAAATGGGATCGAATTTACCAAACGGCTAAAGCAGAACAAACATACAATGTCTATTCCCATTATTATCTTATCGGCAAAAAATTCGGACAACGAAAAGGTGGAAGGTGTCAATGCCGGTGCCGATGCATATATAGGAAAGCCTTTCGATATCAACTATTTACAAGCTGTAGCCGAACGTCTTATCGACAATAGCAAAAAGATGATGACATATTACAACACTTCTGCTTGCGCATTTAATTTTTCTCATGGCAATTTAAGAACTTCTGCCGACAAAGATTTTATTCAAAAATTACAAACTTATATAGAAGAGCACATCGACAAAGAAGATCTATCGCAAAGCGAACTGGCTGCAGTTATGCAAATCAGTACCCGCACGCTGTATCGCCGCATGAAAGAACTGGATTTAGGGTCGCCCAATGACTATATAAAAGAATGCCGGATGAGGCATGTTGTAAAACTGCTGGAAACGACCTCATTGACCATTCAGGAAATTATGTACCAAACCGGATTCATTAACCGGTCTCACTTTTACAAAGAATTCACCAAGCGTTTCCATACAACTCCCAAAGAATACCGGAACGCACAAAAACAAAAAGACAGTATTTTATAAGTCTCATTACTACTGAAAAACAAAACTATATGAAGAATATTATTTACATACGCCTTGGCTTCTTTTTTTATCTTCTCCTACTTTGCTTCCCGGAAACATGGAGTGTTCCTTTCCGAACATTAAAAGTAGAAAACGGCTTGAGCCACAACACTGTTCATTGCCTCATGCAAGATCAATATGGATTTATTTGGGCAGGAACATCCAACGGACTGAATTGCTACAATGGCAATACTGTAAAAACATTCCGCAACTGGAATAAAGATTCTTTTTCTACATCCAACAATTATGTCACATCACTGCTGGATGCAAACGATTCTGTAATATGGATAGGAACAGATCAAGGTATTTACCTTTACAAACGGGAACAAGGGCAATTTGAGCCCCTGACTCTGAAAACCCGATACGGAGTATCTATCAGCAGCAAGATAACAAAAATGATAAAAAATAAAGATGGGAAAATATGGATCGGAACTCTCGGGCAAGGGCTGTTTTGTTACGATGGAAAGATACTAAGGCAATTTATCAGTTATACTTCTTTTGTAAACGATTTTATCATCGACAATAATAACAATTTCTACGTAACGACACTCTCGAATGAAATCTTGGTATTCAACAAACAAGGCTTGTTTACTAAAAAAATCATTATCCCACAAATTGCTTTCTGCCTCTATTATACCGATCAAAAGATATGGATAGGCATGGAAAAAGGCATAATAGGATATTTACAAGAAAACTCTACCCAACTTGTATGTTACAATATTACTGAAGAAAAGACTAATATTACCCGTTGCATAACGAAAGATAATGAAGGAAACTTATTATTGGGAACCGATTACGGGTTATATCAATTGGATAAATCAAATAAAATCAAATGCCTTCACGACAACAATGAATTCAATGGAATGCAAAATGCCCAAATAACGTCAATGATAAAAGATCATGAAGGCGGGATATGGATAGGGACAAACAATAATGGTATCAACTATATGTCCCGAAACACGTTACAATTTCATTATTACTATCATGAGAATGAGGAACAAGGCATGAGAGAATCGCCCATTACCATAGGGGCAATCTGCGAAGCCAATAACAACACGTTATATATCGGAACCAATATAGGGATATTCACTCTCACCAAAGAAGGCACGAGCATTCACAATTTCTTACCCGATGCTTTATCTAAAAATATCGGTGATGTACGTTCCTTGTGGCTCGACAACCAAACTTTATGGGCTGGGACCTATGGTAACGGAATTATAAAAATAGACCTCATCAATAAATCAATCAAAAGGTACCAATACGAAAAAGGGAAACCCAACGCATTACCCAGCAACTATGTTTTCAAATTATATAGGACCCGGAAAGGAAAACTCTATGTAGGTTTAAACAAAGGACTTTATTGGCTTGATGAGACTACCGACCGTTTTTACCCTATTACAATCATCGGAGCTACACTTTCTGTTACCGATATTGCTGAAGACATCAACCGAAACTTATGGATTGCAACTGCTACCGGCGGATTATATCGTTGTGACCAAGCGACCAATGCATGGCAACGATACCAACATAATCCACAACAACCGGAAAGTCTGTTCGATAATAACCTGAATCTCCTGAAAGAAGATTACTCCGGGCATTTATGGATTGGAAGTAACGGAGGAGGAATTGGTTTCTTCAATCCGGGAAATAAATGTTTTGAAAAATTCGATTCGGACGATAAACTTTTAGCCAACAAAGTGATTTATGCCATAGAACAAGACCAAAACGGTTTTTTCTGGATAGCAACTAATAACGGACTTTTCAAAGCCAACATAAAAGAAAAAGAAAAAACATTCCAACTTTTCACCTCGAGCAACGGACTACAAGCCAACCAATTCAACTTACATGCTTCTTTGCTCTTACACAATGGAGATTTGGCTTTCGGGAATATGAACGGACTGGTTATTTTCTCCCCGTCGGCATTAAAGCGTAACGACACGCAACCGCTTGTGTATATAACCGGTATTACATTCCCACAGAACGATACAAAACCTAAGAAAGATTCAATCAATTGGAACAATGTCCTCCAGTTGCCTGAAAAAATAACACTACCCTACAAACACAACAGTTTTACACTGACTTTCTCTGCTTTAAGTTTCGAAAATCCCACAGAGAACGCATATCGTTATCAAATGATGGGGATAGATAAAGAATGGATTTACAGCTCGTCCAAAAACGAGGCTGCTTATGCCCATCTATCTCCCGGGACATACTTGTTTCAAGTGGAAGGAGCCAATTGCGACGGTACTTGGAATAAAGAAGCCACAACGATAACCATTGTCATTACTCCTCCATGGTGGGCGACAATATGGGCTATTATAGGCTACATATTACTCTGCTTAAGCATCATTGTCATAATTGGCTGGATATGGAACAAACGTATAAAAAAGAAATATTCACGCCGCATGCAAGAATACAATATGGCAAAAGACAAAGAAATCTATCACCAGAAAATAAACTTCTTTGTCAATCTGGTACACGAAATACGTACTCCTTTAAGCTTAATAGAGCTCCCGCTGGAACAATTGAAAGCAGTCACTTCCTCACAAAAGGAGCAACAGGACTTGATATATACAATTGAAAAAAATGTAAACTACCTGCTTAATATCACCAAACAACTTATGGATTTCGAAAAGATTGAAAGAGGAGGCATGCACTTGGAAAAACAAACGTGCGATATTGTAGCATTAACCAAAGAGATATTAGAACAGTTCTATTTATCGGCACAGCTAAAACAGATACAACTCTTAGTCGATTTACCCGATCATCCAATTTACGCATTAGTCGACCAAGATAAGATTTCCCAAATCATGGTCAATATTTTAAGCAATGCCTTTAAATATACGCACACCACCATCGAATTAAAACTAACATACAATCAGCAAACCCTGCATTGGTATGTCGATGATGACGGCGAAGGGATTCCTCAAAATAAAAAAGAAAAGATTTTTGAAGCATTCTATCGCATTCACGAATCGGAGACTTATCCTTCGGGAACAGGTATCGGACTGACGTATGCCAAACTCCTGACCGAAAAGCATGGAGGCAACCTTACAGTGGAAACAAACCAATGGAATGGAGCCCGGTTTATATTGACCCTTCCAATAGCGGCTGCAGATATTACTAAACAAAATCCCCCAAATGAACTTGTCAATGCAATACATTCCCCGGTTGATCCAGAAGCGATGACAAAAAATAAAAACCTGACGATACTTTTGGTAGAAGACAATGAGGATTTATTACAAATGACCTCAAAAATTTTAAATAAGTGGTATCATGTTAAAAAAGCATCTAACGGTCAACAAGCACTCGACATTATTGAATCTGAAATGGTCGATATTATCGTAAGCGATGTCATGATGCCTATCATCAACGGGTTCGAATTGTGCAAAAGAATCAAGCAAGATATAAACACTTCACATATTCCATTTATTTTACTTACGGCAAAAATAACCATCGATGCCAAGCAGGAAGGATTGTTGAGTGGAGCCGATGCATATGTTGAAAAGCCTTTTTCTATTCTACAGTTACGCATGCAAATAGAAAACCTGCTGCACCTGCGTCAACAATTCTATAAACAAATGCAAACATTGGAAAATCATTTTTCCATCAACCTCAATGCACAAAACGATGCTGGTATATCACAAAAAGACCAAGAATTCATTTTACGGTTACAAGAACTGATAAGCAACAAATTGTCGGATGAAAAGTTCTCCTTAGATTCGGTTGCCGAAGAAATGAATATGAGCCGAAGCAGTTTATACCGAAAAATAAAAGCACTTTCGGGTATTGCCCCTACCGAATATCTGAAAGTATTACGGCTCAATAAAGCAGCAGAGCTTATCCGGCAGGGGAACCGGGTCAATGAAGTTTACCAACAAGTAGGCTTCAGTTCTGCATCGTATTTTGCAAAATGTTTTAAAGCACAGTTCAATGTTTTGCCTAAAGATTTCAAGTAATTGGAAGTTTGACTATATTTGTAACATTAATTATCAACACATAAATATGAAAGGCAAAAGTTTTATAGGTATTTTATTATTAGGAAGCTGTTTAAGCTTCCAGTCTGTTTCTGCACAAAAATCGGGGAATCCAATCTTCGAAGGATGGTATGCCGACCCGGAAGGCATCATTTACGGCGACACTTATTGGATTTATCCGACTTATAGTGACTTATACGAAAAGCAAACTCACTTCGATTGTTTCTCATCGAAAGATTTGGTTAATTGGGAAAAGCATGAGTCTATTCTCGATACAGCCGAAGTAAAATGGGCAAAACGTGCTATGTGGGCTCCTTCCATCATAAAGAAAGGAAAAAAATACTATTTCTTCTTCGGAGCAAACGATGTTCATGAAGGAGAGGTCGGAGGTATTGGAGTTGCTGTAAGCGACAAGCCGGAAGGCCCGTACAAAGACTTATTAGGGAAACCATTGATTAACGAAATCGTAAACGGCGCACAACCCATCGACCAGTTTGTTTACTACAACAAAAAAGACGATACTTACTACATGTATTACGGAGGATGGGGACATTGCAACATTGTTAAGTTAAGCGATGATTTTACGTCACTCGTTCCTTTCGAAGACGGTACGATTTATAAGGAAGTAACACCGGAAAATTATGTAGAAGGTCCGTTCATGATGGAACGGAACGGGAAATATTACTTCATGTGGAGTGAAGGTGGTTGGGGAGGTCCCGATTATTCTGTGGCATACGCCATTGCCGATTCTCCATTCGGTCCGTTCAAACGTATCGGAAAGATACTGCAACAAGACCCAAATGTGGCAACAGGTGCAGGACACCATTCGGTTATTCATGTCCCGGGAACTGACGATTATTACATTGTTTATCACAGACGTCCGTTAGGAGATACAGGACGCGATCATCGTGTCGTCTGCATCGACAGGATGTATTTCGATGAAGATGGTTATATCCTTCCGGTCAAAATCACACACGAAGGTGTATCGGCCCAACCGATAACTCACAAAAAAAGAAAGAAATAATCATCCACATCCCTTTTCCCAACAAAAAATCCTTGCCGGACTCTTTCGGCAAGGATTTTTTATATGTCACATCAAAAACGATAAGTTCCAGAGCCTATTGTTACAATCCACGCATCTGCTCCTTTTTCCACCTGCACAAATCCTTCCTGATTTGGGCGCTCTGTATAAAACCTGTAAGGTAAATATACCGTAGCCATACAGTTGGCAGGAACTGTAATCTGCCAGTCGACCTTATCTTTTTCACGTGTCCATTCACTTTTTATTTCGCCGGATACAGATTGGTAAGCTGCTTGTACATGATTCAAACCTTCCGGAAAACACGGTTTCATCTCAAGATGACGGAATCCGTTCGAGCCTTCTGCATTCTTTATTCCTGCCAAATTCTCATAATACCAAATCAACAAATCACCCAACAACATTACATGGTTCGCCGAATTCATTGCCGGGTCTGCCGTATCGCCATTCCAAAGTTCCCAAATCGTAGTGGCTCCTTTCTTTACCATATATCCCCAACTCGGATAAGTGTCTTGCGTCGTAAAACGATAAGCGATGTCTTCCCGCCCGTAACGGGTCAGTCCGCGCATCAATTGTTGAATACCTAAAACCCCGACACTCACATGCCCTTTGCAATCGCCTTCTGTCTTTTCCACAATATTCTGAAAAACTTTTTCTTCATAACCTTCGGGCACGAGCCCCAACATAAGCGACAATAAATTTGCTGTTGCCGTGTTATTCCCATACATTGCCTTTTCATTATCAAATATCTGCCTATTGTATGCCTCTTTCATTGTGGCAGCCAGTTGCAGAAAATCTCCCATATCTTCCGGATGTCCGGCTATGACAGCGAAATCTGCCATCTTTTGCAGCAAATCATAAAACACAGTGGTACTCAATATCTTGCCATCGGTTTTACGCGAAGGGTCTTGCGAATGAATCAGCTCCGGCGATTCGGGCGGCATACACCAATCTCCATACGTGTCTTTCACGACCAATCCGTTTTCCATACAAGCCGTTTGCACACGTTTTATATACCGTTTGAACGAATCATAATGACGAATAATCCCCGACGGGTCGCCATAATGCCGATACAACATGTGGGCTGAATTAATGTAGGCAGACGGCCATGTCACATCATCCGAATAAATGCCCCAATAAGACGGTGCCACAACCGAAATAATGCCATCGGCATTTTGGGTATCTTCTATGTCTTGCAGCCATTTGCTGTACAACAATCCGTTATCGAACAAATAATTTTCTCCGTAACAACCTGTCGCACGGTCGCCAAGCCACCCCATTCGCTCATCGCGTTGCGGGCAATCGGTCGGCATCGAACGGTAATTCCCGCGGATTCCCCAATAAGCATTCCGATATATCTTATTAATCATTTCGTTCGATGTATGGAATGTACCGACTGTCTCCATATCATCGTACATCACTTCCCCTATCAAGTCGTCAATTCCCGGCTGGCTTTCTATACCGGTTATTTCAACATAACGGAATCCGTGGAAGACAAACAAAGGAGCCCATGTAAATGTTCCATCCACGGCAGGAACATAATAATCGGTTGCCTTTGCCGTACGCAAATTGGCTGTATAAAGCGTTTCATCCGGATTCATGAGTTCTGCAAAGCGCATCGAGACTTTCTTCCCCGATTTCCCTTGCAGCGTAGCCTGCAAACGTCCCACCATATTCTGTCCCATATCGACCATGTACCGTTGTTCGCCCGTCTTCCAAATACGTACCGGTGAGATACGTTCCATCACGCGGATAGACGGATTGGGCTGTGCATGCAATACGCCTTTAGGTGCAGTCATGACATCGGCTGTTTTCCATCTGCTGTCGTCATAACCGGGCAGGCTCCATGCCCCCAAGTCCAACCGTGCGTCATACTCTTCGCCATCGTATTCATTATTTGCCACAATAGGTCCTTTCGATGTTACTTTCCACGATGTATCGGAAACAATCGTCTGCTTGCTTCCGTCGTTATAGGTTATTTCCAGCTGCGCCAGCAAACAAGGCAAATCGAAATAAGTCTGTCCCGGATTGCGCATACAGAAATAACGCCCGTTTCCTAAAATCACCCCCAATGTATTCCCGCCACGTTCCAACAACGGTGTCACATCGTACACATTATAATATACCGTTTTATCGTATTGGGAAACTGCCGGAGTCAGCAATTCATCACCCACTTGCTGCCCGTTTATGTGTGCCTTATAAGCTCCCAAGCCCGATATGTATAACACAGCCTGTGCCACTTTTTTCTCATTCACAAACTCCTTACGCAAATAACGTGCTGCGAGCCGGGTATCCCCGTCTTTTGTTTCCCCCGGATTGGAAAGGGCATTTTCGCCAATCCACATCGCATCCCAATCGGAAGCATTCAGCAACGCCATGCTCCATTGTTGCACATCGCTCCAACCGGTTGTCCCACGGTTGGTCTGCAAGCGCACCCGCCAATAATAAGTCTGGCGCGATTGCAACGATTCTCCCTCGTAAGGGATAAACAAGGTATTGTCCGAATAAACCACTCCGGAGTCCCAAACCAAATTCCGATGCTTTTTCAAATCCTTAGGAGACCGTGCGACTTCTATCCGGTATGCCAATTGTTTCACACCGTACTCCCCATCGGCAGCCAACTGCCACCCGAAGCGTGGTTGCAACGCATCGATACCCACCGGGTTTTCTTTCATATCGACCCGAAGATGTGTTACATGTACATTTCCTGCTTGCGAACAAACCGCCAAGAAGCACCACAGGAACGCCATTAAAATTGTCTTTTTCATCATAATAATCCTTTTTATAATAAAACAACGAATTGCCACGTGTGCATTTCCTATCGTAACAAATTTACAAAAAACGAGCCGGCATTTCCATAAAAAGCCCTTGTTATTTTTCTAAAACGCCGCGTGTTTTTCATATAAACGTCTGCACAAACCTGCAAAAAGAAAGCCGAACGAGAGGGCAACCCTCTCGCCCGGCACTTCTTGAGTATGATTCGATTCAAAGCAATGTCACCACTCGATAGCCTGATCTTCATCAGGTATTTGCGTGTTGATTGTACGTTGCAAGGTCAAAGACCCTGTTGTATGATAAGTCATACGAATACCTTCGGCACGTGTATAGTCATCGTAATAATAATCGATGTTGTTGATTATCACATAGCGGCGCATCAAGAAAGGCTGTGTAGCATCCATTTCTTCCATAATGCGGTAAGATGCCTCCTTGTTACTGATAAAATTCACTTCCGGATTATCGCAACTCAACGTAATGATACCATTGGTCCCGCCGGAAAATTCTGCCTTGATTTTATACAGTTCACGGTCGGTACGTGTCTCATCGTTATTCCCTGCATAGAAGAAGATGGAGTTTTCATCGACTACATAGCCGGTTACTTCGTTTTTCACGATGGCACCGTTTCCTTCATCGTCTTTTACATAAGTCTGCAACGACACGCCCGAATAAACGCCTGAATAATCGTTGAACGGGTAAATACGCAAAATAGCTTTTGCATAGTTCTTACGTGGATGCGACTGGTATCCGTACGAAGGATCGTCGACTACCTGCAGCGGGAGCACCCATTTCTGTGACATGTCGATGCCACGGAAATCGAAATTGATGTCCAGCAGCCCTACATTTTCTCCTGCATTGATATGCATTGTTTCCGGAATGGTTACATACGTATCACCATTACCCGGGTTCGACATATCGGCATACCAATAATCATACCGTTGCTGGAAACGGGCTTCGTTCAGTATTTCCAGTGTATCCGGATCGAAAGCAACGTGTACATCGATATCTTGCTCATTGGTCAACGAACCGCTCACGATAACCGGAAGTTCGTAATTAGAACGTCCTTCCCCGCCCAAGGTATAGTTACCATCGGCATCTGTACGGCTGTAAGGCACATAAACCTCGCAAACTCCTTGATCGTTCAGCGGCGAGCGGAAACCAATGTAATGCGCATATTGTTCATCTTTCCATTCGTCGTTGCAAGAAACGCCCAAAATGGTAATTGCTGTCAAAGCAATCAGTGTATATAAGTTTTTCATAATACAATCTTCTTGAAAAATTAATCATAAGTTGTCCAGCCCGGAGCTTGAGTCAGACGTTTATTATGTTTCAACTCGTTATGCGTAATCGGCCAGAAGTACATCTTCGGAGCAAATGTGGTACGCAAGTCGTACACCGGAATCGGCGTATGGAAATCTTCTGCCTGATTCTCGTTCAAGTAAATATTCAGTCCGTAAATATCCAATGCTTCTTCTACCGGTGCGTCTTTCCAGCGGCGAAGGTCCCAGTAACGTTTTCCTTCGGCAAACAGTTCAATCATACGTTCGCGTTTCAAAGCCTTACGCAATTCGTCCTTATTGGCATAGATTTGCGGGGCATAATCGGGCAAGCCTGCACGGATACGTATGGGGTGTGTACCGCGTTTGATGTCGTCGATGTTACGGCTGATGGTATAGGTTTCCTCGCCGTTCCATGAAGCAATTTGGTAACTGCCGTCCAGTTCGTTCAATGCTTCTGCGTAAAGCAACAGGATATCTCCAAAGCGGATGGCTGGTTCATAACGCCATACAATGTTTCCGTTCACATCGCGCGGATTCACATATTTCTTCACACCGATACCGGTACGCAGGTGGAACTGGTTGTTCATAAATCCGTTTCCATCGCCACGATAGTACCAAGTCTTCACATTATGATCTTTTGTTTCTGTACGGTTCAAGTAATGCCATACCGAACCATTGTATCCTACAGAAGCATAGAAACGCGGCTCGCGGTTGACATACTGTAACGAAATACCTACACCCGGTTGGTCTTTATCTGGCTTGCTCAAATCGAATTCCGAATATTTTGCACCCAGTTCCGGATATTTGCCTTCTTTCATGTCTTCAAGGGTGGTGAAACCTTTCAAGCGTTCAGAACCGTCGCCGCGACCTATCTCACGGTCTTTGCCCGGGCAGTCGGAACCATCTGCCATATAGTATGCATCGACCATCTTCTGTGTCATACCGTGTGTATTCCAACCTCCATAAGTACGAGGCATCTGGTGGACAGAAAGGTCGTTCATACCGTTTCCATCGTTTGCCATACGCGACCAGATTAATTCCGGATTATTTACCGGTGAAGCATCGCCATCGAAGAAGTCACGATACGATTTGTACGGGTCAATGTTCCTCCATCCCTTCGGCCAATCTTGATCCGAGAACTCCGGATCGTAGGGAGGCGTGATGGTAGGACGGCTTTGTGGACCGACATCGGCAGTATTTGCCGATACAGTATAAACTTCATACCGGTATCCATGGTTATCGCCCGGCAGGTTCATTACGTCCAGACAAGCAGCAGCGGCACGCGCCCATTTCGATTCATCATACTCCGGAGAAAGCAAGCGGCGACCTTGGTCATCGACCATTTGCTGTGCAAACTCATCGTTATTACCGTTTGCCAACGGGCTTGCGGCAAAAATCAATGCATAAGCACGGGTTGCCAATGCCGCTCCCTTGGTAGGACGGGCTACGTTTTCCTCACCGTTACGGGTCAGGTACTGAATTTCTTTGGCTGCCTGCAACATTTCATTGCTGATAAACTCGGCACATTCTTCGTATGTAGAGCGAGGAGTAGCAATATCATCGTAGCTTTGTGTATAATCGACTCCTTCATCGGGCAAGAGAGGAATCGGACCATACCGACGAAGCAACAGCCAATAATAGTAAGCACGCACGAAACGAGCTTGACCTTTATAGTCGAGTTTCTCTTCCGGTGTCATTTCCGGATTCTTATCGACATTGTGTATGAATACGGATGCCTGATAAATTCCTTTATAGCATCTGTCCCATGCCCCGTTCCATGAGTTCTCATCGTATTCGCCTAAACGGAATTTTTCATAAGACAACTGAGACCCTTCCTTACTGTCGTAATTAATATCACGGTCGCCATAGTAATAGCAATCGTCGAATGTAAATGAGTTACGAGTTGCGTCTTTGGTACCAACATCTGCATTGTCACCTCCCAAGAACGAATAAGCATAAGCTAACCATTGCTCCACACGTTCCTTATCGGCAAATACAGACTCTATCGTAACACGATCTTCAAAATATTTGTCCGTATTCAGGTAGTCGGAACATGAAGTAAACCCTCCGACTCCGAATGCAGCCAACAAAGCGATAGAAAATTTCTTTATCATCATAATTCTTAGTATTATAAGTTAACGGTTAAACCTAATGTCACTGCTTTGGTCAGCGGATATTGCTCACCGCGCGGATCGGTTGTTTCAGGATCCCATGTATCAAACTTCGACCATGTAAGCAGATTCTGACCGGTAATGTACACACGTACATTGTTCAAATGCAGGCTGTTTACAAATGCTTTCGGCAAGGTATAACCTATATCGACGTTCTTCAAACGGATATAACGCCCGTCGCGCAACCAATAGGTAGAAGTCTGCTGGTTATTGTTGTTCGCACCGTAAGTCAAACGCGGAAGTGATGCTCCCGGGTCTTCATTCGGTTGGATACCCAACTGGGCAGCAGTTTCGGCATCGACCCAACGGTCTTCATACATTCCCACTAAAATATTACCCCAATCGTTCTCGCTGAACGGGAACACGCACTTTCCGTAAATGGGGAAAGTCGATTTTCCGGCACCTTGGAAATGCACATTGAAGTCGAATCCTTTCCATGCAACAGATGCACCGATACCATAAATCAAGTTCGGACGTGTGGTTGCACCAATGGCTACTCTATCGCCATCGTCTACTACACCGTCGCCGTTTACATCTTTATACTTGATATCACCCGGCTGAACGGTACCCCACGATTGTTTCGGACTGTTACGGATATCGTCGTAATCTTTAAACAAACCTAAGGCTATCAAACCTTTCTGTTGTTCTACACGGTAACCGCGTTCATACTGATACGGATATACTTTGTTTTCTTCATCTTTCTCCAATATTTCGTTTTTGCTGTAAGTCATGTTACCGCGAACAGTAACATCTACATTGCCAAAACGTTGCTTATAAGCGAAATTACCGTCCCAACCTTTTGTTTTCACAGCACCAACGTTGGCACGCGGCTGACTTTCCAATCCTAACATGCCCGGAAGGTATGCACGGGTCATATAGATACCGGTACGTTTTTCGTGGAAGTAGTCTACTGTTGCCGTAAACTTATCGTTGAACAAAGACAGGTCGATACCCACATCGTCTTTTGTTGAAACCTCCCATGTCACACCCGGAGAAGCAACCTGTGTATAGTGGATAGCCGGATAACCATGTACATACTGATTGGTACCCCAGTTATAAACATTATACGGATTTCCCTCGCTATCTCTTATGTTATCGATAGTATATAAATATGGGAAACGCTCGTTGAATGCATCGTTACCCACTTTACCGTGAGAGTAACGCACCTTAAACATGTTCAGCCATGGCAATGCATTCTTGATGAACGGTTCTTCTGCAATGTTCCATGCAGCAGAAACAGCCGGGAAGAAACCATATTGGTGTCCGGTTGCAAAGTTTTCGGAACCGGTATAACCGAAGTTGAAATCGATAAAGTAACGATAATTCCAGTTATAAGTGACTTGTCCTGCCAAACCTTGGTTACGGCGAGCCACACCATTCTTGATATCTGTACCTAAATCGACTGTTTGTACTTGCGAGTCGCGAGTGAAACGCAAAGTAGCCCCGAAATTATGATTATTGAAACCACGGTTCCAGTTTAACAACAATTCCAAGAACTCACGGCGGTTACCGCTCGAACCAGATTCCTGATACATATCTCTCGGACCAGAAACGTGATCCCATACAATCTCACCGGTATTGGCATCACGGCTCAATGCTTTCCATTGATCCGGCCAACGTCTGCGGTTTATCCAGTTATCATTGCTTGTATCATAACCGAAGCGACCTGTAAACTTCAAGCCTTGAGTAATGAAGTCGAGGTTCTGTTCCAATGTAATATTGGTCTGAATATTGTTATACCAGTTCTCATTGTAACCGGTCTGTGTAGCAGCTACCCACGGATTGGTCTTATTTCCGGTTCCTAATGCCGGGATACGTCCGTTCGAATAAGTGATAGGAACGGCAATGGCATTGTAACCGAACAATTCGCCCCATACATCGTTGTCGCCCAGACCCGGACTGTTTCGTTTCGTCAATGAACCACCGACACCCACTTTCAACAACGTGGTTTTGGTAATATCCATATCGACATTCAAACGGTAGTTCCAACGTTTGTAGTTGGCGTTTGTATCGTATTTATCACGCAGCGTTTCATCGGTTTTATACATACCTTGATCTTCCACGTAGCTGGCAGAGATATAATAACGGGCGGTAGAACCACCACCATTGATATTCAGGTTGGCACGATAGCTCCATGCACCGTCTTTCAGCAATAAGTCTTTCCAATCGACATTCGGATACATATCCGGGTCTAAGCCCAAACGTAAGATTTCCAATTCTTCCGGCTGGTACAACGGAGTGCGGTTACGGGTCACCAATGCTTCGTTTGCCAAGTTTGCATACGTTACACCATCGACAAATTCCGGCGTAATGGTACGCGTATTATACGAAGTTTCAAACTTAGCATCGATGTTTACCTTACCGGCTTCACCGCGTTTGGTTGTAATCAAGATTACACCGTTTGCACCTTTCGAACCATAGATTGCAGTTTCGGCAGCATCTTTCAATACGGTAAACGATGCGATATCCTCGATATTGATATCGTCGATATTATCGCGTTCAAATCCATCGACCAAAATCAGCGCACTGTTGCTGGCACCGAATGTAGAGATACCACGAATCCAGAACTCGGAAGTATTCTTACCCGGCTGACCGGATGTCTGCATAGATATGATACCCGGCACATTACCTCCCAATGCATTCGAAAGGTTGGAAGTAGAGAAACGCTTCAACTGCGAAACATCCACATTGGTTACAGCACCTGTTACAGTCAGTTTCTTCTGTGTACCCAAGGCTGTTACGATGACTTCATCCATTGAAGTTTCCTGCGCCATTGCCAATTTTACATTTACCGTACGCTGATCTTTTATCAGCTCCGTATAATTTTCATAACCTACATACGAGAACACCAATGTTTGATACTGTTCTACTTTGATAGAATACTTACCATCCGCATCGGTAATTGTTCCCAATCCCGGAACGTCTTTCACCGTAATGTTAACACCGATCAGAGTTTCTCCGCTCTCTGCATCGGTCACCGTTCCTGTAACTGTTACTTCTTGTGCGACCATTGTCAAAGGGATGCATAGAAGCAATGCAAATAAAACTAAATATTTTTTCATAGAATCACGATTTATTCGTTAGACTGATCGCTCGATTCGGTATCGTCACCTGTCGAAGCATTTTCTCCTTCCATTGAAATGGTACGTATCTTACGTCCCACGGTATCAAGGATATAGAATGTGTTGGTTTCTTCATCGTAAGCCAATCCGGTAGGATCGCGGAAACGGGCTACTTCACGTAAGTCGCCATCTTCCGTACCCCATACGTTGTTATCGGCAACAGCCGAAGCCGATCCACGTCCGGCGTAGGTTGTCACACGTCCGTCGGGAGTCAGACAACGGATACAGTGATTCTGGTTGTCACAGAAATAGAAGTCGTATTCATCCTCTTGTCCGGCATATTCCGGGTTCTTCACAAACACACCTTGGTACGGACGGTTCAAGCGTGCCGAAGCACCCACGGCGTCTGTCCAACCTTTTGAACGAGATTCACCGGCTACGACATACGGAGGAGCAAAACGTTTTTCGGCTTCGTTATAGTCGGAACGCAAAATGTAATGCTGGTTGATAACAACAATGTATGCATACTTGCCGGTAGGATGAATCTGGATTTGGAATTCCCACTGAGTATCTTGAATGGTAAACAATTCTTCGTAATTACGTCCATCGAAAGTAGGATCCCATTGTTGTCCCGCAGCGATGGTATTGAAGTAATCTTCCATCTCCATACGGAATACCTGACCACGCTCGTAACTGTTGAAATACATTTCGCCATTTACCGGATGGATAGCCGCACCATTACATTGTTTGTACGAAGCAATGGTTTGAACCGGCGAATCGTTAGAGAATACGCCATTGCCATCACGGGTAACAATCCATACGCTCGGGCTGTTTCCTGTACCTTCGTCGCAGTCGGTCGCTACCAACATGTATTCGCCATCTGCTGTAAAGTCCAGATTACGCAAACGGCGGTTTCCGAAACGTGAACGTGAAATCGGCGTAGACAGCATACGGTTCTTCAAATCGAGCAACTGGATATCGGCACCGTCATAGCACACATACAGATGATCGTGATTTCTCGGATCGAATTTCAGATAACCATCGTTACGGAATCCACAGCATTCATCGAATGAGCCGTCTTTCCATCCTTGGTCATCACGGTCGTTTCGATAACCACAAAGCGTGCCAACAACCATCTTACGCTCGTAGGCAAAAACAGTAGCACTTTCGCCCATTTGCTCGTTACCTTCTTCACCCACGTAAACTTTGATATCGCCATCGTAAGCCTGCGAAGGCACGAAACAGTAAATAGCAGTGTTTTGTACAGATACAACGACAGCTTCTTTTCCGCCAATCAGGACTCTCACTTTCGATTTGTCGTTACCGAAGTTGTCGCCATAAATAACCAAACGTTGTCCCGCCCCACCTTCTTTCGGCGTAAAATCGGAAACAACAACCGGTTTCGCCGGGTCGTAACCCCCTGCGCCCGTATCGTCATCGTCTTTACACCCGGTAAAGCATACGACAAACATTGCCAGTAAAAGATACATTGCATGCACCCAAAACTTGCCTCCTAAAATAAAGTTTTTATCCATAATACATATTATAATTAAGGTAAATAAAAAAGTCTAAAAG
>DXCG01000091.1 GCA_019116145.1 Candidatus Phocaeicola gallistercoris | reverse complement strand
CTTCCAACCATGAAATATTCCCCAAAAGAAAAAACTAATAAAAATCGTAACCATACTATTTCCCGCCACAACGATTTTATCGACTGTTTTTTCAGCCGATAAAATTGACGTGCGGAAAATAGAATGATTACAGACCAAGCTATACAAAAAACAAATAAACACTCTCTATAACAAAAGTCCCAAAAGTTCCAAAAACTCAGACACTCAAATTTTGATTTATAATAAAAGATGCCTATCTTTGCTTTAGAATTCATACTTTATCATGCACATGAAAAAGCTTAAAATACATATAGAAGAACTGGGACCTATTAGGAATGCAGATATCGAACTGGCACCAATAATGATTTTTACAGGAGCATCCAATTTGGGAAAGAGTTATACGAATTTCCTTGCTTACTACGTATTTTATTTATTTTCAAGCAATCGGCTGTTAGAGTTTTTCCAGACAAAAGTAACCGAAAGAATGGAAAACGGAAAATCATTTTCTTTTTCTTTCAACTGTAAAGAATTAACAACATGGATGGAAACAGACGCGAGAAATTTCTTCATCTACCTGCTGAACTATCCGAATGTTCCCTGCAAAGTGAATTTTTATTTTGAGGGAAACCCCACTTTTAATATACAAATAAAGGAAGCTCAAAACCCAAGGATTAGTTTCGGAGAAGGCTCGGAACTCCAACTTACCTCCGTAACAATCAATGGAACTACAAAGAATATATTTTCTAACAGAAATGATATTTTAAAAGACCTTACCCCTTTTATTGCTACGCAAGTAGAAATGATATTATTAGACACGCAAATACGGCACGCTTATTTGCTTCCTCCAGGAAGGGCTTCACTTTTGAACGAAAGTTTTTCTATCAAGAAAGAGGTGAGCAACACAGGTATGTATGATATCTTCTTGAATGATTTCGACTTTATTAACAATTGGCGGATGAGAGAAAATCCGGCAAGAAAAAATAACCGATTGGATAACACTATCAACCAAATATCCAAACGGATTATAGACGGCAAATTAGAAAGTAATAAGGATGGCATTACACTAAAAATCAATGGACAAGAGGAGCAAACCGTACCCATCAGTGCCGCAGCCTCATCTATAAAAGAACTCAGTCCTTTATTGCTATGGGCTGAAACAGGCTATATAGAAAATGATTCGCTTTGCATTGAAGAACCGGAAGCACACGCCCACCCTGAAATGCAATATAAAATAGCCGACTTACTGGCTGCATGTGCCATGAAAGGGACATTTATGCAGATTACCACACACAGCGATTATCTATTGGCAAGGCTGAACCAATTAATCAGATTGCATACCCTAAAAACGCAAGATTCCTCCAATTTTGAAAAATTATGCAACGATAACAACATAAATAGAGAATTGACATTGGATAAAGACCTTATTAATGCATATTATTTTCAAAAAGACGAGACATCACATCAAATTATCATCCGCAAGCTGAATACAGATAAAGGCATTCCTTTTGAAACTTTCGCAAATGCCGTACAAGAACAAATAGACTGGAATCAAATTTTTGACGAGCAAGACGATGAAAATTTATGATGATTTGACAAAAATATTCAGCGATAATTGGTTTCACAGGAAATACCATGGAGGTATTTTTGAAATTGAGGAAGAAGGGAAACAAGCTACTGTAAAAAAAGTAGAATTGGAATATCACGGACAACTGATGAGTATCGACAACGCCATTCTTACTAAAACAGACTTCTTATTCCCGACTGATGAAAATACAATATCGGGAATGCCCAAATTGCAACATGGTTGTGACGGGGTACTAATAATAGAACAAAAAGAGCAAAAGTATATTGTTTTCATCGAATTGAAATCGGATTATACGAAAGAAAATATCCGAAAAGCAGAGAGGCAGCTTTGTGCAAGTTACTTACGTGTTATGGTACTATTAAATTGCTTGAATGACTTTGATTTGCATCAATATAAAAAATGTGGCATTATCATATCTCACCCAATAGACAAGGAAACTATCACACGCATTCAAAAAACAAGCAACGTAAACAAAAAATTAACGAGATATGAAAAGCAATGCTTGGCTTTTGCAAGTAGCAAACCGAAAAATTTTCCAATAAGCAAAACCTATTCGTTATTAGGGAAACTCTCCATTAAAGACTGTTTATGTTTTGATGCTCTACCGACTTTTCACTTTAATATAAACCAAGAAGCTTCTTCCGGGCGTTTCAACCTAAATGAAGTTCTTGACAAACTATAAATGTAATATACATACATAGCAGCTATCAAATAAAAAGCTGACTTTCTGCACATACCCACAAAAAACCATTCATTTTACATTATACCCACGAGGCTAAAACCTAACACAGCCTCTGAAATGTTGTCTCTTGTTCATACATGAAACAAGGGGCAACTTTTTGTGTCTTTCCGACACACTCTTCCTCTGTATCTTATCCTAAATAACATGTTGATATTGAAATCTTTGTCCATCGTGGAAAGCATGGACGCACTGAAAGCATTGCCGGAAGGCAAACTGCTGATTAATACCATTAATGCGCATTCGTATAACACAGCACAAAAAGATGAATTGTTTGCCGAAGCACTGGTAAATGGAGACGCTCTGATTCCAGACGGCGCTAGTATTGTAAAAGCTTGCAAATGGCTGAATGCACGATCGAAACCGAAAGAGCGGATTGCCGGTTGGGATTTATTCGTCATGGAAATGGAAAAACTGAATGCACGGGGAGGAACTTGTTTCTTTATGGGCAGCAGCGAAAAAGTATTGGAATTGATAAAAAAACGTGCCGACCTGGAATATCCTCGGATAAGAATAGAAACGTATTCGCCTCCCTATAAGCCTGAATTTTCTCCCGAAGAAAACAAAGCTATCATTGATGCCATCAACCGGGCTAATCCAGACTTACTATGGATTGGAATGACGGCTCCCAAACAGGAGAAATGGACTTATTTGCACTGGAATGAACTAAACATCCATTGCCATACCGGCACTATCGGTGCTGTATTCGACTTTTTTGCAGGAACAGTAAAAAGAGCACCGCTCGAATGGCAAAAGCACAGTTTGGAATGGCTTTACCGACTGTTGAAAGAACCAAAACGGATGTGGAAGCGTTATATCATCGGAAATAGCTTGTTTTTGCTAAACGTAATGAAAGAGAGAAAGAAGGGAAAATAAAATTCAAAACATTTTCCTTGCCTTTTTTGAAGAAAATAATACAAAATGTATTATCTTTGCGATGTTTTGTTGTATTTATGGAAAAGAAACAGTCCACAAAGACAACAGGCAAAGAGAACAATGACATCTGGACAAGGAATACCGAGAGTTTCGGACCTGTGTATGGATGTTAGTTATAAAATAAGGTAACGAACGCTATACATGGGAAAAAAAACATTGAAAGGACTGATAGGCACGCTACTGCTGGTAATGGGAAGCCTGACGGCTCACGCACAATATAGTTTGGGTACTGTGGGAGGGCTGAATATTCCTACTGCTGAGATGAATGAAACGGGTACCCTTATGGTGGGAGGCAACTTCCTGCCCGACCGGATGAATCCGTTCGGCTATAATACGGGTAACTATTTTGCAAACTTTACGTTGTTTTCTTTTGTGGAACTAACTTATAGGGAAACGCTATTGAAAACAAGGTATATGACACGGAAACCGAAATTCAACCAGCAAGACCGTTCTTACTCAATACGTGTAAGACTGCTGAAAGAAAAAAAATATATGCCTGCTATTGTAATCGGGACAAATGATCCGTTTAAAGACTTAGGCAAAAACTATTTTCAATGCATCTATGGTGTGGTAACGAAACATATAGACCTAAAAGGGCATGAATTAGGAGCTACCCTCGGATATATGGGTTGGACGGGTGACCGGAATGTGTTGAGGAACGGAATCTTCGGAGGAATTTCTTACCGACCGGCTTTTTGTAAACCGCTATGCGTAATTGCTGAATATGATACCTGCAATTTCAATATTGGGCTGACTGCTAAGTTATGGAATCATGTTTCGCTTTGTGCATATACTTCGGAGTTTGACTGTATTGCAGGAGGAGTGCGGTTTGAATGTACATTAATTCATTAAGCGGAGGAACTATGGCAAGGTATACAGCTAAACGAATCATACTATTGGGGCTATGCTGGATGTATGCACTCCTATTACATGCCCAATTGG
>DXCG01000090.1 GCA_019116145.1 Candidatus Phocaeicola gallistercoris | reverse complement strand
GCTCAATTCCACGGCGGCGATGATGGCTTCGTCTTTGATACGCACCTGATGATGGTTCTCGTAACGCTCCTTCAGGCCACGCAGGATGGAGATAGAGCTTGCTGTGTCCGGTTCGTCCACCATGACGGTTTGGAACCGGCGTTCCAATGCCTTGTCCTTTTCGAAATACTTTTGATACTCGTTTAAAGTAGTAGCACCAATACTTCTCAGTTCACCACGAGCCAATGCCGGTTTCAGGATATTGGCTGCATCCATCGCTCCTTCTCCTTTTCCTGCACCTACCAATGTGTGGATTTCATCGATGAAGAGGATGATGTTTCCTTCCGATTTCTTCACTTCGTTGATAACCGATTTCAATCGTTCCTCGAATTCGCCTTTATATTTGGCACCGGCAATTAACGCACCCATGTCTAATGAGTAGAGCTGTTTATTTTTCAAGTTCTCGGGAACATCGCCACGCAAGATACGCTGTGCCAGTCCTTCTACAATAGCTGTCTTACCTGTACCCGGTTCTCCAATTAGAATCGGGTTATTTTTAGTACGACGGCTTAATATTTGAAGCACTCGGCGGATTTCTTCGTCACGTCCGATTACCGGATCGAGTTTCCCATTGCGTGCGGCTTCAATCAGGTTGATGGCATATTTGTTAAGCGACTGATAAGTATCTTCGCTTGATTGCGAAGTTACATTTTGTCCTTGGCGCAGTTCGTTGATGGCAGCACGAAGTTCTTTGTCGGTCAGACCTGCATCTTTCAGTATTGTAGAAACTGTACTTTTCACGTTCAACAATGCGAGAAGTAATGCTTCTAAAGAAACATATTCATCTCCCATTTGCTTAGAAAAATCTACAGCTTTTTGCAATACATCGTTTGCATCGCGGCTCAAGTAGGGTTCCCCTCCCGATACTTTCGGTAGGGAGGCAATCTGTTTATCGAGGACAGCACTCAATTGCTGGTCGTTGATGCCTAATTTCTGGAAAATGAAGTTGGTTACATTTTCGCCTACTTTCAGCACTCCAGCCATCAAATGCTCAGGCTCGATAGCTTGTTGTCCGCGGCTCTGTACCAAATTGACCGCTTCCTGCACAGCCTCCTGCGATTTGATTGTAAAGTTGTTAAAGTTCATATTGTATTCTCCTTTCTTTTTTTATTCATTTTTTTGTACTTGATATGTTGGTTTTCCTTCCTTTGTAAGGAGATAAAACCGTCAATTAATAATCAAAATCTTTGCCAATGGGAAAATGTTTTATAAGACTGTATAAATGTCAGATATTCACTGATTTAATGTGAAAAAATGTCGTATTTCGAAACATTCTGTCAGCTTTCTGTTAGGAGATTTTATCGATGTTTTTAATAGCCTTTGTAGCTTCTTTCCGGAAGCGGAAAGAAGAAATCCGATTCGTGTTGGAAAGAGTCCGAATTTGTGAGGAGAAAAAGAAAAAATAAGAAGACGTTTTTGGAAAAGATGGAGATATTTTTTGTCCATTGAATGGCGATATACAGAAAAACGAGTATCTTTATCCGCTTTTTTAAATGATAAATATGGAAAATAAAATAAGTTTCGCATCGAAGGTGATGCTGATAGATGCGTCATACATAGATCGTGTAGGGACCGATCTTGCCACTTATTTCACCCCGGTCGTAAAGCGGGAATTGCCTAAAGCCGATTTGACGATTTTATTAGAGTGTTTAGCTTTAGATGCCGGCATCTTGCCAGGTAATAATGAGATTCAAGTTTTTTTCGTCTATGATTCGGACGAGAAACAGATGAGATTTTGTACTCCTTCATATTTGAATAAGGAAATTCATGAGAAAGCCTTTAACAGTGAACTGGGGGAGTTTTCTCTTTATGCTTTTCAGTCGTCGGAGATGGTGCCACGTAGGGATTTCTTTATGGAATTGTTGCAATTGTTGGGAGAATCGAAAGATGTGAAGCAGGTTATTGTTATTCCCGATGAGATGAACGATGTTGCTTCATTGGAACGCATCGTTGAAAAGATAAAAGGAAAAGAAAGTATAACCTTGTTTGGAATGACTCCACCTAAAAAAGAATGTGTTTATACGTTTGAGCAGTTAGGATTTGCGATGTTGCAGGCATTTGGTATCCGTGCAGATGAATTGGGTTGAAAAGAGAATCGGGAACCGATGATATCCTTATCAGTTCCCGGCAATAAATTTTCAAATCAAGCTAAGGCTGGCACTAAGTATTTAGTTAGGAGAAACCCTCCTACAACCAGCCATATGTAAAGAAAACCTGCAAGCACAAATGGTTTGGCTCCTGCCTGCTTGAATTTTTCGATGCTTGTGTCTGTTCCGAGGGCAGTCATTGCCATGGTCAGCATAAAGGTATCAATGTATTCGATGGTACCGTTCAACGGAATATCTTTTACGCTGTCTGCATTTAATATATATTGTAAAAACGAATTGAAGCATATAATCCCGATAAATCCGAAAGCAAACCAAGGGATTGTGATTTTGCTTTTGGAACTTGATGTATGCGGTATTTTATTTGTTTTTCCCGATAAAACCAATCCCATAATGACTAAAACAGGAGCCAACATCATGACGCGAATCATCTTAGTAATTGTTGCAGTTCCAGCTATGCCGAGAGCATCTGTAGGATCCATCGCGTTTCCTGCTCCGGCAACATGGGCTACTTCATGCAAGGTGCTTCCTGTATAGATGGCAACTTCCATTTCGTTTAAACCATTTAGCAAGCCGGAACGATACATGATGGGGTAAAGAAACATTGATATTGTACCGAAAATGACAACGGTAGAAACAGCGATGGCGGTTTTATGTCCTTCGCATCTTACTACTGGTTCCACTCCTAATACGGCTGCAGCTCCGCAAATGGCACTTCCTGTAGCTGTCATAAGTGATGTGTCTCTGTCCATCTTTAAGATGTGCCCCAACCAAATTCCTAAAAAAATAGTTCCGGTTACGATGATTGTGTCGATGACAACAGCCGGAAGTCCTACTGCGGCAACTTCGGTAAGTGTAAGTCTGAATCCGTATAATACGATACCGGCACGTAAAATTTGTTTGGTACAGAATTTAATTCCCGGTACCCATGTCTCTGGCAAACGGTTACGTAAACTGTTTGCATAAAGCATGCCTAAAATGATTCCGACAATAAGCGGACTAAAAGAAAGACGTTTTACGAACGGGATTTCAGCGATATAAAATGCAGCAAACGAAAATAAAGCAATAAGTAGGATACCATGAAGCGTATTTCCCCTGTTTCCTTTTTCAAACATGTGGCAGAAAAATTAATAGTTTTTTATGTGGATTTATTTTTAGGTTTGCAAAGATAGGGGAATATTTGGAATCTGTTGAATAAAATGGTTCGACAGTATGAAAAGGATATGAGAAAAATCGCAACTTTGTTACAAGTAGGAATAAGTATTCCTTAACTTGTAACATCCATGCGTTGAAGACGCCTACATAATAGTTTGTTAAAACTGTTATGTTACGAGGAGCGAAATCTCTCGATCGTTTTTTACGTAAGATAATTACTCCGTTATTTTTTATTCATCCATTCAAAATAATAATTGTGCAATTAGTCTTTGTTTTTTATTATTCAGTCGTTCCTCTTTATTTCACTAAATTGCTAACTTGTTTGTCTTTATAATTGATCCTATTGAAAAACCCAAAATAAAAAATAATATAGAAAGCAATGTGATAAAAAATAACAGAGATAATCTTCGTAATTTTTTCATCGTCTTTCGAAAGAAATATCTTCTGCTTTTATAAAAACGTCAGCATGTTTTTTTTCTCATGAAAGACGCACAAAAATAAAGACATCTTTCGTATTTTGCAATACCTTTATGGATATTTATGACTTATTTAAATATATAATGTCGGGTATAAAGGATTTTGTTTTATAACAAGTACATGAGGCAATAAATATATTGTATATTTGCCATGAACTAAAAAAGAAAACATGGCAAGATTTGTGATTTTTGTTTGTATATTAGGCATATCGATATTGGGATATGCCCAAGAAACAAAAAATGTAACTTTCGATTCTCCTTTCGATTTCCCTTTATTGTTGAGTGCGAATTTTGGGGAGCTTCGTCCTAATCATTTTCATAATGGGCTGGATATAAAGACACAAGGAAGTGTGGGAAAGCCGATTCATAGTGTGGCGGAAGGGTATGTGTCGCGTATTATGGTTTTGCATGGAGGATATGGGCAAGCCGTTTTTGTGACTCATCCTAATGGTTTTACTTCTGTATACGGACATGTTGTTGCGTTTGCGCCTGAAATTCAGGAATATGTGCGCACATATCAATATGAACATGAAACATTTGTTTGCGATATCCGGTTGGATGCTTCGGTTTTTCCTGTAGAGAGAGGAGAGGTTATAGCTTTGAGCGGAAATGAAGGGGCATCGGCCGGACCTCATTTGCATTTGGAATTAAGGCGTAATGATAATGGGGATTATATAGACCCTATGCCTTATTTTAAAAAATACCTCACAGACACGAAAGCTCCTGTGGGGCAGTGGCTTTGTTTATATCCGATGAGAGGAAGAGGAGTTGTAAATGGTTCTTCAGAAAAGAAGATTGTAAGTGTGAAAAATTTACAACAGCAATCGTTTTCTGCTTGGGGACAGATTTATGCAGGGATCAGCGGAAAAGATTATATGGATGGGACAAACAATTTTTATGGCATTCATTCGGTGACTTTATATGTCGATTCGATGAAAGTTTTCAGTAGTGTGACCAATGAAGTTTCTGCCGATGAAAATCGTATGATCAATGCTTTTGTCGATTATGACGAGTTAATACGTTCCCGCCGTTTGTTCATGCAATCCTATAAATTACCCGGCAACACATTGCGTTTGTTACAGGTAGACAACCATCGGGGTGTAATAACAATCGATAAAGAAAAAGATTATTATTTTTGCTATGAATTGGAAGATAATTTTGGAAACAAACGCAATTATCGGTTTATAGTGCAGGGTAAAAAGCAGGATATACCAGACCCCCAAGATGAAGGAAACCAGATACTGCGTTGGAACAGCAATAATATTGTGCAGGAGCCGGGCATGGAATGGATCGTTCCGAAAGGAGTTTTGTATGATGATGCGGTACTCGATACACACGTAGAAGGCGATAGCAATAGTATTTCTTTCAGTTATTGTCTTGATGCAGGTAATATTCCGTTGCATAAGTACAGCACATTGATGATTGGAATACGGCATAAGCCGATTGTTGATACAACGAAATATTACATAGAACAAAAAGTAGGAGATCGGGTTTCTTCAGTTGGAGGTACGTATGCCGATGGCTGGATTAAAGCATCTATTCGTTCATTAGGAACTTTTACTGTTGCTGTCGATACAGTTGCTCCACGCGTTACTCCGATAGGAGAGGCTGGTTGGCGGGCAAGTCGTAACATTCGTTTCCGGGTATCGGATGGAGAAACCGGAATAGCCGATTATAAGGTTTATGTAGATGGTAAGTTTGTTTTGTTTGGATTGAAGAAGGGTATATTGGTTATTCAAGACCCTCAGAAAATACAACGTGGCGTACCTCATGAAATGGAGGTTATTGTAACAGATGGTTGTGGCAATGAAACTCGTAAACAGTATAACTTCTAAATTATAAAAATAAATTAATATGGGGAAAAAAATAGTAACAGTCTGGTTGTTGTTGACTGTATTTATTGTAAACGCATGGGCTTGTACCAATTTGATTGTCGGAAAGAAAGCTTCTGCCGATGGTTCTGTCATTGTTTCTTATTCTGCTGATTCGTATGGTATGTTTGGCTTTTTATGTCATTATCCGGCTGCAATAAATGAAAGCGGAGTAATGCGCGATATTTATGAGTGGGATACTGGTAAGTATCTCGGACAGATAAAAGAAGCAAAGCAAACTTACAATGTTATAGGCAATATGAATGAATTTCAGGTAACGATTGGCGAAACGACTTTTGGCGGACGCCCGGAGTTGGTCGATTCTACCGGTATTATGGATTACGGCAGCTTGATTTATGTAGCTTTGCAACGATCACGTACAGCAAAAGAGGCGATAAAAGTAATGACCGATTTAGTGAAAGAATATGGATATTATAGTAGTGGTGAATCTTTTACTGTAGCCGATCCGAATGAAGCATGGATACTTGAAATGATAGGAAAAGGACCTGGAGTAAAAGGTGCAGTATGGGTTGCGGTGCGTATTCCCGATGATTGCATAGCAGCACATGCTAATCAAAGTCGTATTCATAAGTTTGATATGAACGATAAAAACAATTGTTTATATTCGCCCGATGTCATATCTTTTGCCCGTGAAAAGGGATATTTCTCGGGAATGAATAAAGATTTTAGTTTTGCGGATGCTTATTGTCCGTTGGATTTCAGCGGACTTCGTGCGTGCGAAGCCCGTGTATGGAGTTTTTTCAATATGTATAATAAAACAATCGGGAAAGCTTATTTGTCGTATATCGAGGGGACGAGCAAAGAGCCGATGCCTTTGTATATAAAACCTGATAGGAAAATTTCTGTTCGAGACGTTCAACAAGCCATGCGCGACCATTATGAAGGAACACCTCTTGATATTACTTCCGATCCGGGTGCTGGTCCTTTTAAAACGCCATATCGTCTTTCTCCATTGACATTTCAAGTAGAAGGTGAAGAATATTTTAATGAGCGTCCTATCTCTACTCAACAAAGCGGCTTTACTTTTGTCGCTCAAATGCGTTCCACGATGCCCGATGTAATAGGTGGCGTATTATGGTTTGGAGCAGATGATGCCAATATGACTGTGTTTACGCCGGTTTATTGTAATACAGATCGGGTTCCGGATGTCTATGCAGAAGGAGAGGGCGATTGTGTTACATTCTCATGGAATTCAGCTTTCTGGATATATAATTGGGTCGCAGGAATGGTTCGTCCGCGTTATAGTCTGATGATTGATGATATGCGGCAGGTACAAAAAAAATTGGAAGACACTTATTCGCAAGCGCAAGAGGGCGTGGAAAGTGTAGCTTTAAAGATGTATGCAGACGATCCTGAGAAAGCAAAAGATTTTTTGACCCGGTATGCACAAATGACTGCACAGGCTGCTGTAAATTCGTGGAAAAAATTGGGCGAATTTCTTATCGTGCGTTATAATGATGGAGTTGTGAAGCCTGTGAAAAATGGGAAGATAGTTCGTCCGGCAACAGGAAATACTGCAGAAGTTGAAAGACCCGGATATCCGGATGAATTCTTGAAAGAGATTGTAAAAGCAACAGGAGAACGGTATAAAGTGAAAGAACTGAAATAAAATATTATTTATTTGGTTATTTTAGAATGAATCTTTTATATTTGAAAGTTAAAAGCATGGAATGATATTACTAACTAAAATAATTCATAAACATCATGGAAAACGAAGAATTAATCAAACATTGTACTGAAAAGGCTTTGAGTTGGTTAACTCCTGCTTATGACGCAGAAACTCAAGCAGAAGTGAAACGAATACTTGAAAATCCGGATAAAACAGAATTGATAGATGCGTTTTATAAGGATCTGGAGTTTGGAACAGGTGGTTTACGTGGTATTATGGGGGTTGGTTCAAACCGTATGAATATCTATACTGTTGGAGCTGCTACACAAGGATTAGCAAATTATTTGAATAAGTGTTTTGCCGGAAAGAAAGATATCTCTGTTGTTGTAGGTCATGATTGCCGCAACAATAGCCGTAAGTTTGCTGAAATATCAGCTGATATTTTCTCTGCGAATGGAATAAAAGTATATTTATTTGATGATATGCGTCCTACACCTGAGGTTTCATTTGCTATTCGTCAGTTAGGTTGTCAAAGTGGTATCAATATCACAGCTTCACACAATCCGCGCGAATACAACGGCTATAAGGCTTATTGGGATGATGGAGCGCAGGTACTTGCTCCGCATGATAAGGGTATCATCGATGAAGTGAATAAGGTAAAGGTGAATGATATCAAGTTCCAAGGCAACAAAGACCTGATTCAGATTATCGGTAAGGACATAGATGATGTGTATTTGGAAAAGGTACATGGCATTTCGATTGATCCTGAAGTTATCAAGCGTCAGAAAGATTTAAAGATTGTTTATACTCCATTGCATGGTACTGGTATGATGTTAATACCGCAGTCTTTGAAGCTTTGGGGATTCGAGAACGTGCATTGCGTGCCCGAACAGATGGTGAAGAGCGGTGATTTTCCAACGGTAGTATCTCCAAATCCTGAAAACGCGGAAGCTTTGACCATAGCTATCAACTTGGCTAAGAGCATCGATGCCGACATCGTAATGGCATCCGACCCCGATGCGGACCGTGTAGGCATGGCTTGCAAGGACGATAAGGGAGAATGGGTATTGATTAACGGTAATCAGACTTGCTTGATTTTCTTGTATTACATTATCAAGAACCGTATCGCCATGGGCAAGATGAAGGGCAACGAGTTTATCGTGAAGACCATTGTGACTACAGAGGTTATCCGCAAGGTGGCTGAAAAGAACAACATCAAGATGCTGGATTGCTATACCGGATTCAAGTGGATTGCCCGTGAAATCCGTTTACGCGAAGGCAAGGAGCAATACATCGGCGGAGGCGAGGAAAGCTACGGATTCTTGGCAGAAGACTTCGTGCGTGATAAAGATGCAGTTTCGGCTTGTTCGCTCTTGGCTGAAATCTGCGCGTGGGCAAAAGACCAGGGCAAGACTTTGTATGACATTCTGATGGAAGTTTACTTGGAATACGGATTCTCGAAAGAAGTGACCGTAAACGTTGTGAAACCGGGTAAGAGCGGAGCGGACGAGATCAAGGCGATGATGGATAATTTCCGTGCGTGTCCTCCGAAGGAATTGGGCGGTTCGGAAATCGTAATGATTAAGGATTACAAGACGCTGAAAGCTACGGACAACAAGGGCAACGTGACCGACCTTGATATGCCCGAAACTTCGAACGTGCTTCAGTACTTTACCGCAGACGGGACGAAAGTGTCTGTACGTCCGTCGGGAACGGAACCGAAGATTAAGTTCTATGTAGAGGTGAAAGGCGAAATGGGATGTCCGAAGTGCTATGCACGCGAGACCAATGCAGCTCTTGAGAAAGTAGATGCAATTAAGAAGTCTTTAGGTATTTGATAGAGAAATAAGAATTAAGACCTAAAATGAAGATTAGCATAAGTGTATGTGTTTCTTTATTTTAGGTCTTATTTTTTTATTATAAAATTCCATTATTGGTAATGTAATTCATTACTTTTTCTTTATAATTTTCGCTGATAGGTATTAGTTTTTTGTCATCAAAACGGATACGAAGGCGGGATATCTCTATAATTTTCTGGAGATTGACAATATACGATCGATGTACGCGCATGAAATGGGATGGTAAGCGTGCTTCTAATTTTTGCAAGCTATTAAGGGTAATGATAGGTTTTTCCTTTTTTTCAATATAGATACGTACATATTCGCTCATACTTTCGATATATTTAATACTGTTGATGTCGACACGTATCATTTTGTAGTCGCTTTTTATAAAGAGGGTACCTGTATTGTTAGGTTCGGAAAAAGAGGCTGTGGATAGATTAATGTTTTTCAATTTCTGTGCTTTTTCTGCGGCATGTAGACAGTCTTCAAATTCGAAAGGTTTCAGTAAGTAGTCTACGGCATTCAATTTGAAACCATCAATGGCGAACGAAGGGTAGGTGGTGGTGAAAATGACCATAGGTTGATGGCTTAGCGACCGGACGAATTCGACTCCATTCGTGCCTGGCATATCAATGTCGGTAAATAATAAATCAATGTTCTTTTTCGATAAAAGATTTTGGGCTTCGCTGATTTCCATACAGGCTTTTTTTAATGTTAAAAATGGGATTTGCCTGATATATTCCGATAGTTTGAGCAAGGCTAATGGTTCATCATCGAGGATTATGCAGTTCATCATTGTACGGGAATAATTAGGAGTACATAAAATTGATTATCTTTTTCTTCAGTATTCAGGGTATAGTCGTTCCCAAAGAGCAAGTTGAGCCGTTTCTGTATGTTAGGAAGTCCGATACCTTGATGTCTGGATTTTGGAAGATGGGGACTCTGGCTGTTTTTGCAAGTAAAATGGATTGTGTTTTCTTGAATGCAGATAGCGGCTTCGATAAACGGTTCATTACATAAACTGATGCCATGAGTGAAAGCATTTTCTAATAGCGAGATGAACAGTAACGGAGGTACATGTACATCGGGAGTGATAAATGGAGTATGAAACGTAACATGTAATTTGTCTGTATATCGTAATTGCATCAATTTTAGATAGTTCTCCAAAAAATGAATTTCTTTTGTCAGTGATACCCAACTTTTGTTGCTTTCATAAAGCACGTATTGCATTAGTTTCGAAAGTTCAATAATACTTTTCTGAGCTTTTCCTTTATCAAACTCTATCAGGGTATGGATATTGTTCAGTGTATTCATAAAGAAATGTGGATTCAATTGATATTTTAAATATTTCAGCTCAGCTTTCAAGCGTTCGCGTTCTAGTTCTTTCAGTCTTTCATCATCGTGCAGCGATTTCATGAATAGCCGTATGGCAACATTAAATCCTACTAATAATATAGCTGTTAAGATATGAGTGAACGTTACGAATGGAGGAAGTTGCGATCTATGCATATCTTCATTGGGTGGGACAGGAAAAGGCGGAGGCGACATTTGAGAGGGCTGGCGGGTGATATCTTCCAAATGGAACAATCCTATCAGTTCGGGGATGATAATGCATAGCAAAGGTATGATAAGCATTATTGCAATTATGTATTCGGCATATCGTTTATTCAATAATAGAGCAGGAATCAGTATATAATTATTTACTAAGAAAAGGAAGAAAAACGGGCTGGTGACCATCCACATATCAAGCGGGATGTTGATTTTATTATTGGTTTGATATGACATTAGCAAGGCATTGATGATGGGGGTAGTGAAAATCAGCAAAGCGATTGTGGCATAAATAGAATGTTCGAAAATACGTTGTTTTTGTAGGGTAGTCATTGTCTGTCCTTTTTTTGATTTTGAGATAAAAGTAAAAGGATGAATCTCTTTTTGCAAAAAGAATCGGCGAATCGGAATTTTTTGCAGACTATTGGGGTGATTTTGTAAATTGTTTTGTGAAAGGAAGAACTTCTTTTCGTTGTAAATATCACTCCTTTTATCGAGAGAATTATCCGGTTGGCTGATAGTTTTTGGAGGAGTTTTGAATACAGCTTAACTTTAAACATCAAAATAAAAAATAACAGATATGAAGAAATACGTATATGGATTGTTGGTTTATGGAATAATTGTAAGTGGAGAAGTTTTTGCTGTAACCAGTTATTCGCCTGTTTTTCTTTTGCAGAAAGAACAGGAAATGGAAATTCCCAATCCGGAAAAGGCAGCTCGAAAACTGACCGATGAAATGGATGAATTATTGCAACTTACCGAGAAGCAGTATAAGAAAATCTATAAGTTAAATCTGAAAGAAGAGAAAGAAAAGATTGAAAGGATGGCAGGCAAGAATTCTTTCGAAGGAGGACGCCCGTTCATGCCTCCTATGGATGGAATGCCTCCTCAGGGAAGTTTCCCTCCAATGAATGGAATGCGTCCTCCGATGCCTGAAAGTATGCAGGAAGATGTGGAAAACCGGATAGAGAAGCGAAACAAAAAATTGAAAAAGATTCTAACCGATGAACAATATGATAAATGGATGTTGAGAGAATCAATGATGGAAGAACCATCTATGTCTTTACCTTCAATACCTGTAAAATGAGAAATATGTTTTTGCTTATTATAGTTTTTTTTCTTTTTGCGATTTGTGCTTGTAGTGAAGAGGAAGTTGAATATATACCGATTGGAAAAAAGCATTTAGGCGATTTATATGAAACATACACCATAAATAATATAAAGCGGGAGAATTCCGTACAATTTGTCGCATTGAACTTTTATCCGGAGGAAGTGACAGACCTTTCTTGTGTACAATATAACGAGAGTGCATGTGCTTTTACATTTCAGCGAGATGAAACGGCAAATTATCTTATTTCATGGAATTATGATACGGAACAAAATTATGTGGAAGTACAATATGGGCAAAATGCGATGTGGTACACAATAAACGGGCAAAGGCATAAAGGTGAATATCTGTTACGTGCTAACGATGGTATGGCAGTTCGGATTATTATGCGGGCAAATGGGTATGGTGTTTACGAGAATGGTGAGGTGAAATATACGGCTGGTGTTACAGTAAACGATTTTCGCATAGAAGAAGTTGCGCGTGATTCATATCCTTTTTGATGGTGCGGTATAATTCCGGTTAAAATTATGCTTGTTTTTTGTCTTTACAATTTAAAAAATTGTGAGTAAAAATAAAAATTATGCCTTGACGTTTTTGTGGAATTCTTAAGAGGAAATTTTTGTAAATGAAGCAGATACTATATTCCTTAATATATAGGAGAAGATTAATGGTAAAATATCATTGTTTGTAAGTCTTTATCTTATTTTTTTTGATATTCGGACGGTGAGCATCCAACCTTATCTTTAAAATACCTTCCAAAGAAAGATTGATTGGCGAAATTCAGCATGTCTGCTATTTGTTGTATGGTATATTTGCGGCTTTTAAGCATGGCTTTCGCTTCCAGAATGACAAAATCGGTAATCCAATCGCTGGCAAAACGACCACTTATTTGGTGGACAACCCGCGATAGATATTTAGGAGTCACGCACAATAGGTTGGCATAATAGGTAATACTGCGTTCTTTTGTGTAATTGTTTTGTACTTCTTTGAGAAATTGGTTATATAGTTCTTGTTGACGATTTCCTTTTCCTTTAAATTTTTTTTCATCAGAATCGGGTGCAAGTAAATAATTGTAAGCATTGTAGGTTAGCACTTGTGTATATCCAATCAGTGCTCCTTTACGAAAAGGATTGTTCGTTTCCGCAATTTTTGCTTTCATCAGTCGATAGAGTGTTATAGATTCATTCATGGCTTCAGACGTCAGATGGCAAAGAGGAGAAGCATGCAGTCGGCGTTGTAAAGACATGGTTTCCTCGATTTGTGAAACAGCCTGAAAATATTCGGATGTAAAAGCTATCACGGCAATTTGCGCATTGCTGTCCATGCCTTGATATTCTCCGATAGCTCCTTTCTGGGCTATAAGAATATCATTGGCGGTGAGTTCGAAATTTTGTAAATTCAGCTGAATCCGTATTCTTCCTTTTACACAAAAGATGACGGTTGTAAACGATAATTTGACCGGATGGTTGATAAATTCCCAATTGGAATTTGTACTTTTTGTCATTTCATCCAAACTATCCATTAAAATAAACTCCTTTTCCAAATGTACAGCCGAACTCTCTGTGGACAGATGAATTAAATCTAAATTCAAATAAGGTTGTTTCATGTTTCTTCCTTTTTAAACTTTTCAAACAACAAAAATAGGTGTTTAAGTTGTATTTTTCAATATTTGTCATCTTTTAGAACAATATATTGGTCTATTGGGAGATGTGTTTTTTCAGATAAATCAGAAACTTTGCAATAAGAAAAGGTAATTATTAAAAGAATAGAGAATGATGAAAAGATCGGTTACTTTGCTTGTTTTCGCCGGGGTACTTTGTGCCTGTGGCAATTTGTCACACGAAGATTCTGGGATACGGAGTGTCGTATTGACAAAACCTGTCGTGTTGGATTCTGTTTGTGTTGTCAATTATCCGGGTATTGTTCGTGAAGCGCATACCATCAGCCTTGGATTCAAAACGGCAGGGCAAATTGAATGTATTCATGTCCGTGAAGGGGATTATGTGCGAAAGGGTGATTTGCTTGCCGAACTGGATGATGCAGATTATCGGTTGGGTGTAGAAGCTTTGCAGATTCAGTATAATCAAGTAAAAGATGAGGTGGATCGTATGGAACGACTCTTCGGGCAGAAAAGTATTTCTGCAAACGATTATGAAAAAGCTGTTGCTGGATTGAAACAACTGGGTGTACAACTGCAAGTAAGCGAAAATAAATTGGCTTATACAAGGCTTTATGCGCCTATAAATGGTTATATACAGCGCGTAAATTTCTCGCCGGCAGAGATGGTTGATGCCGGGACTGCTCTTTTTACACTGTTGGATGTGTCTCAAATGGAAGTGGTAGCCGATATTCCGCTTAATGAATACAAGCAGCGCGATTATTTCATTCGTTATTATTGTAAGGCAGCAGGTGTGGTTGGTGAGCTGCCGATGACTTTGTTAGGATTTACTCCTAAAGCCGATGGTAATCAACTTTATCAATTACGCTTGACTTTTGAGGAGTATCTCGATGAACAGATTACGGCAGGTATGAATGTGGAAGTTGGGATTGTAGTAAAAGATACAGCATCCGCGTTGAAAATAGCAGTACCAATGTGTACTATCTTCCGTGATTACAGTCAAGGACCTTGTGTATGGGTGTTCGGTCAAGATTCCGTTGTCTCTAAACAACCTGTCGTGTTGGATGGCATAGACGATGAAGGACGTGCGGTTGTTGTTGGAGGATTGACTGGTAAAGAATGCATTGTACGGGCTGGTGTACATGTGCTTCGCGATGGAGAGCGGGTACGTGTGGTAGAAAAAACAAGTAAAACCAATGTCGGAGGATTGCTGTGATGAAGATTACTGAATTTTTTATGCGGCGCCCGGTACTGTTTTGGTCGCTTATGACTGCCATATTGATAGCAGGAGTACTTTCATTTGTGCAGATGCCTAAGTTGGAAGACCCCGCTGTCTCGGCAAAACAGGCAATGGTTGTTGTCATGTGGCCGGGAGCCAGTGCACATGAGATGGAGTTGAAAGTAGCTCAGATGATGGAAGAGGAGTTGCGGGCATTGCCTAATGTAAAAAAAGTGAAGACCGAATGTCAGAACAGTTCCGCGATGTTTACTGTCGAATTTCAGATGACTGTACTCAATAAAGAACTGGAACAACATTTCGACTTGCTACGCCGCAAGGTGAATGATGCGGCTTCGCGCCTTCCTCAAGGGTGTTATAGTCCGATTGTAGTGGATGATATGATGGACGTGTATGGTATTTTTTATGCTCTGACAGCTGATGGTTACGATTATCCTGAGATGTACAAGTATGCCAAATATCTTCGGCGTGAATTGCTTGACGTGAAAGGGGTGAAGCGGATTAATATCATTGGCAATCGTGATGAAGTAATCAATATCATCATATCCAAAGAACAGATAGCCCGCAACGGAATCATTCCTACACAGATAATGTCTGCTTTACAGGATGCAGGAAAAATCGTGAATGCCGGGCAATATGCTAATGGAGAAGAACGGATAGCTCTTTATGTGGATGAGGCAGTTGGAAACGAAGACGATATCCGTAACCTGATGATCCAGACGCTGGATGGTAAGACGATGCGTATCGGTGACATAGCCCGTGTGGAACGTACTTATTCAGAACCGCAGAGGAAAGGCTTTTTTGTAGATGGTAAACCGGCTCTTGCCATTTGTCTGGCGATGGAATCATCGGCAATTGTGCCAGATGTAGGAAAAGCTGTTGATGCCCGGTTGTCCCAATCAATGAAGAATCTTCCGGCAGGTCTTCAAATTGAGAAAATTTTTTTCCAGCCTGACAAGGTGAGTGAAGCCATTTCTTCGTTTATGTGGAATTTAGTGGAGTCTGTTCTTATTGTTATTCTGGTGCTTATATTCACAATGGGTTTCCGAAGTGGTTTAATTATCGGATTCGGACTTATTCTTACGGTTGCAGTGTCGTTTCCTATTTTACTTGTTTGTGGAACAACGTTACAACGTATTTCATTGGGAGCGTTTATTGTGGCGATGGGTATGTTAGTGGATAATGCTGTTGTTATTATGGATGGTATATTGATAGACAAACAGCGAGGCTTTGGACCGAAAACATATCTTTATCGTATCGGACGTAATACAGCCATGCCGTTGTTGGGGGCTACAATTATCGCGGCTTCAACATTTATTTGTGTTTATCTTTCCCCGGATACCGCAGGTGAATATGCACGCGATCTTTTTCTTGTGTTATGTGTCAGTCTGCTGGCAAGTTGGGTGTTGGCTTTGGTTCAGGTTCCTGTTTGTGCTAAATCATGGTTGCCCAAGCGGAATAGGAAGGAAGAAAAAGGCTCTGGTGCAGTTATGAATTCTCTGGTGCATCGTTTAGTTCGTTGTGCAATCGCGTTTTTAATAGGTTATAAACGGACTACTATTATTGTCGCATTCAGTGTTTTGATAGTCTGTATTTTCGGAATGACACGTGTTAAAAACTTATTTTTTCCTGATTTCGATTATAAACAGTTTGTGGTTGAGTGTTTTTTCCCTTCGGCATCCGATGCAAATGTGGTGCGAGACCGTTTGATGGAGATGAGTGATTTACTAGGAAAAAATCCGGCAATCGATAGGGTTGCTATTAGCCAAGGAAGTGCTCCGGCTCTTTATTGCTTAGTACGCCCGATGACATCCGGTGGTGATTGTTATGGAGAACTAATTGTCGATTGTAAAGATTACAACACTGTGTTGCAGCAGATTCCTACAGTACGGGCACAACTTCGAGAACAATATCCTGAAGCGTATATTCGTATTCGTAAATATAACTTTTCTACCTCAACCTCGCATACTGTAGAAGTAGAATTTGCAGGACCTGATCCTGCAGTGTTGCGTCAGTTGAGTGCACAGGCTGAAGCTATTATGCGGCGTTCACCTTACGTAGATGACTATTCGGTACAAAATAATTGGAAACCGGCAGGTAAATCATTTGTTGCAGAGTATGTACAGCAAGATGCCTTACGTTCCGGAATCGGACGTGGCGATGTTGCCAATGCGTTGTTGGCTGCAACCGATGGAATGCCAGTTGGTATATTGAATGATCAGGAACGTATGGTAACATTTAATTTGCAGGTCAGGAATGCAGATGGTAGTCGTATCAAGAATTTGCTGGAAGTACCTGTATGGAGTATGATGAATGCTCATTTGTCGAATGAGGAGTTGCAAGGAGCATTGGTAGGTGGAAAGATTATGAGTGAGTTGCAAGATTAAATTTTTCGCTCTGTACCTCTCGGTAATGTTGTTGATGACTTGCGATTCGATTGGGATGAGGATGTTGTGATGCGACTAAACGGGCGGCGTGTTATTGAGGCGGAATGCGATCCGAACCCAGACCATGATGATGCTACTCCGGTCAAGGTTGTTTCTTCCATTAAAGGTGAAATTGAAGCGATTCCATTGCCTGAAGGTTATTCAATGCAATGGGTGGGAGAAGGTGAAATACAAGGTGAAGCCATTGGGAACTTGATGAAATTTGTACCAATAACTATTTTTCTCATTTTGATTATATTGTTGCTGTTATTTAACAGTTGGCGTAAGGTTATTCTTATTTTACTCTGTTTCCCATTTGTATTTTGTGGCATTACTCCTTCGTTATTATTGAGTGGTCAACCTATGACTTTCATGGCCATTATTGGAATGTTGGGACTCATTGGTATGATGGTCAAGAATGCTATTGTGTTGGTAGATGAAATCAATCGTCTTCAAACTGAGGAAAAAGTTGCGCCATATACGGCTGTAGTAGAAGCAACTGTTTCCCGTGTACGTCCTGTATTGATGGCTTCATTAACAACAATCGTTGGTATGATTCCGCTTGTAACAGACCCGATGTATAGTTCGATGGCTATTACAATAATGGGTGGTCTTACAGTTGGTACAATGATAACACTTGTTTTATTGCCGATTTTCTATACTACACTATTTCATATCCAAAAACCTACTAATATATAAATAGAATGAAAAAGAAAATAATAGTTATATTTACTAGTTGTGTTGTTTTGTTTTCAATTGTAGAAGTTTCGGCACAACAATCGCTTAGGTTATCGCAAACTGATTGCCGAAAAATGGCTTTAGCATATAGCGAAGACCTTCAAAAGGCAGGCAATGCTCTCAAGCAAGCAGAGCTTGACCGTGAAATTGCAAAAACAGCTATGTTGCCTAAATTCGATGCATCGGCAATAGGTGCTTATATGTTTCCTGATATGGATATGATGGGCATGAAATTACGTATGCGTGGAACTTATATGGCAGGAATTAATTTAACTCAACCAATTTATGCAGGCGGTAAAATTAGAGCAGGGAATCGTTTGGCTAATATATGGGAAGAGGTTGCTGAAGAGCAATATCGGATGACTCGTATGGATGTACTTATGGAAGTCGACAAGGCTTATTGGACATATATTGCTGTCGGGCGTAAAGTCCGGATGCTGGAAAAATACTATGTTCAAATGGATACTTTGTACCGTCAGGCGAAAGTTGCTTTAACTACAGGCATGGTTACTGAAAACGATTTGTTGCGCATTGAGGCTAAACATTCTGAAATACAATATCAATTGCAGAAGGCTCAGAATGGGGCTGACCTTTGTAGGATGTCGCTTTGTCGGATGGTGGGCATTGATTTTGATACGGAGATTGAAGCTGTTGATACGGCATTGGTTATCTCTGAACCTGACGTATTGACATCGGATATATATGATTGTCCGGAATTACGTTTACTTGAAAAACAAATTTCAGTAGGGAAAGAACAAATTCGCATGGCACGGTCAGAGATGTTACCGACTGTAGGGTTGACAACTAATTATATGTATTATGGAAATGTAAAACTGAATGGAATGAGCAATGCCGCTGATGGTACGATGATCCCTTTTTCACAAGAATTTCGTGAGGGATTGGGTATGGTTATGTTAGCTGTTAAAATACCTATTTTCAGTTGGGGTGAAAACTATAAGAAAGTTCGTAAAGCGAAGTATGAATTGCATAATGCTGAGTTGGATATGCAAAAAAACACACGTTTGCTTAGTATTGGGGTGCAACAAGCTATTCAAAATGTGCAAAATGGTTATCGTCTTATATGTACAGCGGAAAAAGGATGGTTACAAGCAAACGAGAACTTGCGTGTTATGCGTAACCGTTATGCAACATCCATGGCTCCGCTGACGGACTTACTTGATGCTCAGTCGCAATGGCAACAGGCGGAAAGTAACTTGATTGAAGCTCAGACTCAGTATAAAATCTATGAGACGGAGTATTTGCGGGCTATAGGGGCATTGAATTTTTAAAAAAGAGAGAGACTTTGCGTTCTCTCTCTTAGAATATAAGATTATTCGGTGAATTCAATGATATTGCCTGTAGCAGTGATTTCTACTTGAATGTAGAGCGGAGTTATCATTTTTACATTTTGTTTTACTGTTGTGTTTACAAGAGCTTGTGAACCATTGAGATTAGCATTTTTAGTCATTTCATCAATCGCATTCGATCGTAATGTCTTTTTTCTTATATTACCGAATCCAAGAATATAGGTTCCTGTAACAGAACCAGTTGCTTTCCCTATAATCCTGTAATTGTTTTGTGATAGTACGACACTTGTTTGGTTTTGATTTTGATTGGTGGTTAGATTTTGTGAAATACCACAACTTGATAAACTGAATGCACAAGCAGTAATTACGCTTGCTAAAAATACTTTTTTCATACGAATTCATTTTGTATTCCTGCACCTTCAGGAACGTTATTTTAAAGAAAAAGACATAAGGTGTTTCCTTTATTAATAGGTATGTCTTTTGTTATTTAGTATTTCGGATAATATAATCTTCAGTTGTAAAAACAAGAGGGAGCCTTGTGTTTGGTTCTATAATAGCTTGTTTTCCTTTAATAGCAAGAAAAGCAAAACCTACAATAGGTAGAACTGATAATCCAAATCCAATTCCTAACCCTAAAGCCAATCCGTCTCTACTTTCCCCATATTCTTCCCATTCACCTTGAAGCATGATAGTTTGATTGTCTATTGCCTGTGTAGTAAGGCATTGGAGGTGAATATATCCCTCCCTTCCTAATCCTTTTGCTTTTTTCATTTTTACCTGTATGTCTACAGGCGTTCCTTTTCGAATTAATATTTTATTATTTTTATCTTTGATATCGTATTCTACTATGGCTTGTGCATTTTGTTTATTCCCGCTATTGAGGGCAGAGATAATTCTTATTGGAACGGATGTCCCTCTTGGGAGTATCCCATCTGCTTTTATTTGAAGATTTAATATTAGTAAACAGAATATCAGGCTTGCAATCCTTTTCATTTTTGTTTAATTCAAAGTTTGTGTGTACAAAATTATGTATGGTCGATTGAAATATTAAAAGGGGATGCGTGAATAAAAATAACAATAATGTTGAAAAATTGTTACATCTTTGTGATTTCGTTAGAATAGTATTTGAAAAAGTCATGATGTAGGATTCGAGAAATTCGCAATAATAATGCAGTGTCAATACTTTCACGCTTGAAAATAGAATACACATTTGTTCTTTCGCAATAGAGTTTGTTTGCGAACCATGTAATAGAACGTTCTTGGTGGAGAAGTTCTTCCTTTATTAGTTGCCCAATATGTATGCTCATGAAAAATAAAAAGGCGGAACTATTCATATACTATTCTATTCTGAGGTACCGCCAAGCACCTTGTTCACGAATAAGTACGAATAGTTCACGCCCTATGGACGTGAACTTTCATCTTCTTATTCTCGTGAACTTCAAATTGGCGGTTTTCAGAATAGAGAATAAAAATTAAAAGCTCAAATATTTTTGAGATAGAATAGAAATACTATCTCTTATTAAAAATTTAGGAGAATATATTTTTAACGAATATATTCTCCTAATTATAGCAATTATTACATTACTTGCTCAAAGCCAGAGCCACGTTCACAGCGCAAGCTACTGTACATCCTACCATCGGGTTGTTACCAATACCCAGGAAGCCCATCATTTCCACGTGTGCGGGAACTGAAGAAGAACCTGCAAACTGAGCGTCTGAGTG
>DXCG01000008.1 GCA_019116145.1 Candidatus Phocaeicola gallistercoris | reverse complement strand
ATACAAAGAATGGCAACTGAAAGAGCAGGAACGCATCTCTAAGTTGAAAATCAATGTACCGGAAGCCTTGCAAGAAACTTATGACCGCCTGAGTCGGCTTGAAGAATAAAGAACAAGGTGTCGCGAACCAGCATCTCAATGGATGCCAATCACGGCTTTGATGGGGCAGGAGGTTGTCGCTTTTATTTAGGAATTAGAACATAGAATGTCTAACTAACAAACGGCGGATGTTTATGGGTATAAAAAACATCCGGTCTTGGACTTTGGCTTTACCTGTGTCTTTGTCTTGGTATTCCTGCAAAAGGAATGCCGTATTGACAATCTCTGCCCCTAACTTAAATTGGAATATAATGGAACATTTGAGAAATGTATTAGGTCGACCGAAAAGAAAATTCACATCTTGGGAGAAGGTTTATATTGGTTTTATGGTAATCGTCCTATCAAGCAAAATAGTATTATATATTTTTTGCGGATTACGGGATAAGCAAAAAGACTAATCTGATATTGCATATTCACGTGAATTCTTGCCTAATAGGATATACGACAAAAACAAACTTCCAGATTTCAATCAAGATATTGTCTTTTATACTTGCCATTACATTATGCTTGTCGCAAAATTATAAATTATTTGCGACCAATAATATGAGGCTTTATTTGGCATTACTTGTAGGGATACTATGTGTCCAACAAGCTTAATCGCAACATTTAACCCCCTAATTCTTGCGTAAACAATGCGTAAACAAACTATTTCAGTTAGGGGGATTTAATGAGTTTTATAGGAGATAGTAAAATTCATAACTATCTGATAATTAATCAATATCAGCAAATCGGACTGTCACAGAATATCATTTTATCGTTCTCATAATCTGGAGGTCCCAGGTTCAAGCCCTGGCTGGTCCACTTTAATAATCAAGCACTTACAAAGATTTGTAGGTGCTTTTTCTTTTATTTGGTGACCTTCAGGTGACCTTTCTGAAGCGAAACTCTGTAATAGTGACCTTCTGTAATTCCATGAAATTACAGAGAGTTTTTATAGATTTTTAAATAGAGAGAGTGGCTAAATCTGGCTTTTTAAATAAATCGCTGCAATTATTCGTGTAAGGGATAAGATAAGACCGCAATAACTTGTCGAGGAATTATTGAATATTCTTGAAATTAATACATTATGCACAATAACATGATACACCTATTTCTTCTTTGCGTATATTTCGTTCTGTAACTTTGTATCCATAAATATTATGCAATATGGAAAGTGAAAAATTAACCATTGGCAAACTTATCGAAAAGGAGGTGAGGAAACAGCAAATTCCAATCACAGAGTTTGCACGATTGATTTGCTGCCAAAGGAACAATGTGTATGACATATTCAAGCGCAGCAAAATTGACATCGTACAGCTTAAACAGATATCAAAGGTTTTAAGGTGGAACTTTTTCAAAGAGCTTGCCGATGACCTTGAATTGATAAATGAAGAAGAAATGAGTGGGGCTGATGTAAAAAAGCAAAAGGCAGTATCACAATTCTTTGAGGTCGTACCGAATATATTGCGAGAATTGGGAAAACCGTCTACAATTATCTTCTGTAAATTGGACGAACCTGGCTATGAAGATTGTGCTACACCAGATTTTGGATTGCCTGACTATTTCATAACTTTCACCATCGGAGACACTCTCCAAGAGCGAATCGGCAACAACCTTGCGCTTCCTATTGGAGTAGTCCACGACAGCACGAATAACTGTGAAGTCGAAGTCTGCACTAATGTCATCTATGGGTCAGTCTGTGTAAATGTGAAGCTAGATTACAAGACACAAGACGAATGGAGAAAAGTCTTGCTGTTAGCTTTTGAAACCTATGACAGATTTGGAAGGAGGTAATAATGAGAAATTTATTGAATGATTATAAGGAGATTAAGGATTGCATCTACAAAGGTGAAACCTATTCTGTCCGTGACAATGGGGCGGTATTGCGCCATTCTCGCATAGGTAAAAGAGTAAGGAAAGAAGATGATATTTGGACATTCGGAAAAGCTAATGAACAAACTGGATATATGATTATTGGCGGCGAAAGAGTACATCGCATTGTTGCCTATGCTTTCTTAGGGGAGCCACCTACACCCCAACATGTTGTTGACCATATAGACACCAATAGACGAAACAATCGCCCTCAAAATCTAAGGTGGTTAACAAAGTTGGAAAATGTTTTGCTAAATCCTATTACAAGAAAGAGAATAGAGTTTCTATGTGGGAGTATTGAAGCATTCATAAACGACCCTTCAATCATACAGGAATTTGCCAATGACAATCCAAACTTTGCATGGATGCGGACTGTTTCCGCCGAGGAAGCAAAGGCCTCATATGAACGCTTGAAATTATGGGCGGAAACACCATCTGCTCCAACAAGCACAAGCAATGGTACTATGGGCGAGTGGATTTATGCATCGACCAAACGCCACGAACACATTGAGCCATTTTCTAAGTACAGTTCTGTACCCAGTAACCAATCAGAATTCTCTGCCGTAGAATACAAGCAAGACATTCTGACTGAATCGCTATCACCGACTGCGATGCAAAAGTATTGGCGTACACCGACAGAATTTCCGCTATGCCCAATTCGTTGGGATGAAGAACCATTGGAAACATATTCCAAGGTGCTTAAAAAAGGGGCTATCGTTACCAAGAATGAATATTCCACTCATTATATTGACGATTTCGCCTTGAAAGGGAACTCCCTTTTAATCAGAACCCATGCAGACGATGGTATCAAGAAATTCTCTTTGATTACTGTGTTATTTGAAGGTGATAAATATATTCACGAGGGACAAACATTCTTTGAGGAACAGGGCGCACGAAAGGCTTTTACATTAGCCCAAGGTTTAGAATGGGATGGAGAAGATGGAATTGACGATTATTGCTAAAATAATTTGCTATATAGCTAAAAATGAGTAACTTTTTAACTATAACAAATCAACCATCATAAATTATGAAAAAGATTCTTGCCTCTTTAGCCGTATTCTTAGCTGCCATTAACATCATGGCACAAGAACACCTTTCATTCAAAGGGATTCCTATTGAAGGAAGCATGACCGAGTTTTGTCAAAAACTAAAAACCAAAGGATTTACTTCTATCGGGCAGGAAAACAATATCTCTTTGTTTACAGGGGATTTTACTGGCCGTGAAGCGACTGTAGGGGTAACTGCTACAGACGATGGGAAAAATGTTTTTGCTGTAGTTGTTTTGTTTGATCCGAGCGAAGAATGGAACACTCTCGTTAACACCTATGACTACTATAAAGATTTGTATACTCGCAAATATGGTAAGCCGTCTATCTCAAAAGAAAAAAATCCAGCCCTTTCTGATTCCAATGCTGCTTTAATGGCAGAAGTCCATCAAGGAACAGTTGTATATGGTAGTGCATGGGAAGTGACAGGTGGAGATATACAACTTTCAATTGAAAAATCCTCTGGGGTTTACGAAGGTATGGTGCTGATTCGCTATCGTGATTCTCAAAATGTAGAAGCCAAAATTCAAAGCGATTTGGATGATATTTAGGATGTGTAGGTGGATTTGTTGCCGCTTCAAATAAGCTCATACAATATTTTCGTTTTTATGCAGACAGTAATGTGTTCTCTGCCGTTCCTACCCCACAAGTAACTGCCTCCGTATTGAAAGCACTGGAGTTAATCAAAACAAAGCCTGAAATCAGAAAAAAGTTATGGGATAACACCAGCTATCTCAGAAAAGAACTGACAGAAAGAGGTTTCGATATAGGTAAATCAGTCAATCCCATTTTCCCTATAATGGTAAGGGATAATAAAAAAGTTTATCAAATTGCGAAAATGTTACAAGAAAGAGGTATATTTACCATCGCAATTGTATACCTTGCTGTGCGAACCAAGGAAGCAAGATTGAGAGCCTCTCTATATTATAGTAAG
>DXCG01000089.1 GCA_019116145.1 Candidatus Phocaeicola gallistercoris | reverse complement strand
GTGTAGGGCATGCCATGTACGATGAAATAATGACCAATACTTATCCTGCCCCCAAATTGGCTCCTATCGACTCGCTAAAAATAGAAAACCAACATATCACAACTATCAATACTGATAGTGTTTTCAATTCTTTTACGTCGGCACAGAAACTAAAAGTTCTTACTACAACAAAGAATAAAATGGTTTCACTTTCTTCCGATTGGGGAATAAAAAATTTTATTGCTAAAGATACCGAAAACAGCATCCGTTCACACCGATCCGACTGGCATAAAAAAATTACATTGTCCATTGCTTGTCTTATCTTCTTCTTCATCGGTGCTCCTTTAGGTGCTATTATCCGAAAAGGAGGATTAGGCATGCCTGTCGTTATCTCTGTCCTGATTTTCGTAATCTATTATATCATCGATTCCGGAGCAACGCGTGTTGCAAAAAGCGGAGAAATGAACATTGTTTTGGGAACATGGATGAGCACCATCGTACTTGCTCCTGTAGGTGCTTTTTTTACTTATAAATCGAACAAAGACTCTGTGGTATTCAACATTGATGTTTATATTTCATTTTTCCGTAAATTATTTGGCATACGTATCTCAAGACACTTATTTAAAAAAGAAGTTATCATACAGATACCCGATTATTCTAAAGATGCAGAAATCCTAAAAAGCATTACTGTCGAATGTGAAAACTATGCAAAAACACATCGTCTAAAAGGCATACCCAATTATTTCAAAATATTCACAGCCCATAAACACGATGATGCAATTATGGGAATCAGTAAACAACTGGAAGACACAATCGAAGATTTATCGAACACAAAAAATATGGTATTATTGTCTTTATTGAACAATTATCCATTCCTATCAATCAAGGCTCATAAAAGTTTATTCGACAATTTATGGCTAAATTTGTTATGTGGGATCATTTTTCCAATAGGTTTACTCATCTACCTGAACATCTGGCGATACAGACGACGTTTAGATAAAGACTTGTCTGTTATTATTTCAACCAACAACAATATTATAGAACTAATAGAAAATAAAATATTATAATTCGTATGGACAAAATCAAATTAGACACTATTGAAGAAGCGATTGAAGATTTTCGTAAAGGTGAATTTGTGATTGTGGTCGATGATGAAGACCGCGAAAATGAAGGTGATCTGATTATTTCAGCCGAATTGATTACTCCCGAAAAAGTGAATTTCATGTTAAAACATGCGAGAGGAGTATTATGTGCACCTATTACGCTGTCCCGATGCAAAGAACTTGACCTTCCTCATCAAGTAACAAATAATACCTCTGTATTAGGAACTCCTTTTACTGTTACCATCGATAAATTAGAAGGATGTACAACTGGCGTATCTGCTACCGATCGTGCAGCTACAATCCGTGCCTTAGCCGATCCAACCTCTACGCCTGAGACATTCGGACGACCGGGACACATCAATCCTCTTTATGCACAAGATAAAGGGGTTCTTCGGCGTGCCGGACATACAGAAGCAAGTATCGATTTAGCAAAACTGGCAGGACTTTACCCGGCTGCTGCATTAATGGAGGTCATGAATGAAGACGGAACAATGGCACGCTTACCGGAATTAAGAAAAATGGCAGACCAATACGGTTTCAAGCTTATCTCCATCGCAGAATTAATAGCCTATCGTTTGAAACAAGAATCGTTGGTAGAAAAAGGTGTTGAAGTAGACATGCCTACCGAATATGGGCATTTCCGACTTATTCCTTTTCGCCAAAAAAGCAACGGATTGGAACATGTTGCTTTAATAAAAGGAGACTTTGAACCAGATGAACCGGTCTTGGTTCGTGTCCATTCATCATGTGCTACAGGAGATATCTTCGGTTCTTTACGATGTGACTGCGGAGAACAACTACACCATGCCATGCAAATGATTGAAAAAGAAGGAAAGGGAGCTATCATTTATCTTATTCAAGAAGGTAGAGGCATCGGACTAATGGAAAAAATGAAAGCTTATAAACTGCAAGAAGAAGGTTTGGATACCGTAGATGCCAATATTTGTTTAGGTCATCAAGCAGACGAACGAGATTATGGTGTAGGTGCCCAAATCTTACGCGAAATTGGTATACATAAAATGCGCTTACTTACCAATAATCCTGTTAAACGGGTAGGATTGGAAGCTTATGGCTTGGAAATTATAGAAAATATTCCAATAGAAATTACTCCCAATCCTTATAACGAACGTTATCTACACACCAAAAAAGAACGTATGGGACATACGTTACATTTTAATAAATAAAGTATTTAAAATTAAACCAATATACCAAACAACATCCAACAGTATTGGTTCAATTTATTAAAAGAATATCTTATAAACATAAAAACAAATAAATCAATGAGAACGAATGATTTAGTTAATACGTACGCTTCCAAAGCTGCACAATCAACACTTATGCGTAACGTATATAGCTGGATGACCTTAGCCTTGGTCATTACCGGATTTGTATCACTGTATATGGCAAAATCGCAAACGTTGCTTTCCATGATTATGCAAAATTCAATGCTTCTTTGGATTCTCTTGATTGCTGAAATCGGATTAGTAATATTCCTTTCTGCACGTATACATCGTATATCATTTACTACGGCAACCCTTCTATTTATCGCCTACTCTATCCTTAACGGCGTAACGATGGCTTTTATTTTTCTCATCTATACAATGACTTCTATCGCTACGACTTTTTTCGTAACCGCCGGAACCTTTGGTGTCATGGCTCTTTACGGATATGTGACAAAAAAAGACCTTAGCCGTATCGGGAATATATGCATCATGGCATTAATAGGATTAATTATTGCAACTGTGGTAAATATTTTTCTTAAGAACTCAATGATGGATCTTATCATTTCCGGCATAGGTATCTTACTTTTTGTGGGTCTAACAGCTTATGACTCGCAAAAAATCAAACAGCTACTTACCGCAGATGACATAGAAGTAAACGAAACAACCCAAAAAATTGCACTTTTAGGATCTATAACTCTCTATCTCAATTTCATCAACCTCTTTTTATATCTGCTTCGTTTCCTTGGTGACAGAAAGTAAAGAGTTCTTTTATATGTTACAAAAAAATACTTATTTTGCACAAAAATTGAATTAAAACTAAAATCATAAACATGAATCAACTTTCAAATCGTTTAAACAGTTTATCGCCTTCCGCTACGTTAGCCATGTCACAAAAAAGCAGCGAATTAAAAGCGCAAGGTGTGGATGTAATCAATATGAGCGTAGGTGAACCCGATTTTAATACACCAGACCATATTAAAGAAGCTGCAAAAAAAGCAATAGATGAGAACTTCTCACGCTATTCACCAGTTGCGGGATATCCTGCATTACGCAATGCGATTGTAGAGAAGCTAAAGAAAGAAAACGGATTGGAATATACAGCTGCACAAATCAGCTGTGCCAATGGAGCCAAGCAATCGGTATGTAACACAATTCTTACTCTGATAAACAAAGGAGACGAAGTTATTGTCCCTGCACCTTACTGGGTAAGCTATCCTGAAATGGTTAAACTCGCAGAAGGTACTCCTGTTATTGTACGTGCCGGAATTGAGCAAGATTTTAAAATTACCCCGGAACAACTTGAGGCTGCCATTACACCTAAGACCCGTGCATTAATTCTTTGTTCTCCATCGAACCCGACAGGATCGGTTTATAGTAAAGAAGAACTTTCCGGACTTGCTGCTGTCTTGGCTAAACACGAGCAAGTTATAACAATCGCCGATGAGATATATGAACATATCAACTATATAGGCCGTCATGAAAGTATTGCACAATTCCCCGAAATCAAAGACCGTGTTGTTATTGTAAACGGTGTTTCGAAGGCTTATGCCATGACAGGTTGGCGTATTGGTTTCATTGCCGCTCCCGAATGGATTGTCAAAGGAGTCAATAAACTTCAAGGACAATACACGTCCGGACCGTGCTCTGTTTCACAAAAAGCGGCCGAAGCTGCTTATACAGGAACACAAGAACCGGTAGAAGAAATGCGCAAAGCATTCGAACGTCGTCGCGACCTTATTGTAAAACTGGCAAAAGAAATTCCGGGATTTGAGGTAAATGTTCCACAAGGAGCTTTTTATCTTTTTCCTAAATGCGACTCATTCTTCGGGAAAAAAGACGGAGACCGTGTTGTCAATAATGCCGAAGACTTAGCCATGTATTTATTGGAAGTCGGACATGTAGCTTGTGTCGGAGGAACATCTTTCGGAGCACCAGAATGTATCCGCATGAGTTATGCAACTTCTGACGACAACATAACTGAAGCAATGCACCGCATAAAAGAAACATTGGCTCGCCTGAAATAAGCATTACAACATATCACCTTTAAAAGCGGGATGGGGTATTTGTTTTCCTCATCCCGCTCTTTTTATCTTACACACGAGAAAAAGGTTTCAATATTTTTTCCTAAAACCTTGTTGTTTATTAAAAAAGCATTATCTTTGCAAGCGCAAATTAGAAAGGAGGCGGGATAGCTCAGCTGGTTAGAGCGCATGATTCATAATCATGAGGTCCCCGGTTCAATCCCGGGTCCCGCTACAATATCCATAAGGCATTTATAGTTTTTTGCTATAAATGCCTTACTATTTTACACAAAAGATGCTCACAAAATAATAAAAGGACAGCACAATTTATCCTAAATATCTTCACTTTTTCTTGCCTGTCTTTTTTTCTACCCCCTAAAAT
>DXCG01000088.1 GCA_019116145.1 Candidatus Phocaeicola gallistercoris | reverse complement strand
TAGGGCATGACCTTTCTCATATTCGTCCCAAAGGATCACCTGTAAAAAACTCGGCATTGACATCCACAGGACTTGTACCTTTTATGGAACGTTACTCCAACTCAACACGTGAAGTAGCACAAGACGGACGCAGAGGAGCACTCATGTTAAGTGTCTCAATAAAACACCCAGACTCAGAATCCTTTATCGATGCAAAAATGACTGAAGGAAAAGTGACAGGAGCTAATGTTTCGGTAAAGATTGATGATGAATTCATGCAAGCAGCAATAGAAAATCGCCCTTACATACAGCAATTCCCCATTGATTCCACTAACCCTTCAACTTCAAAGGAAATCGATGCTTCCACATTATGGAAAAAAATTGTCCACAATGCATGGAAATCGGCAGAACCGGGCGTACTTTTCTGGGATACTATTACCCGTGAGTCTGTTCCCGACTGCTATGCCGACTTAGGATTCCGTACCGTTTCTACCAATCCTTGTGGAGAAATTCCTCTCTGCCCATACGATTCCTGCCGATTACTTGCCATCAATTTATATTCTTATGTCGTAAACCCATTTACCCCTAATGCATATTTCGACTTCGATTTGTTTAAAAAACATGTACGCTTGGCACAACGAATCATGGATGATATCATCGATTTGGAATTGGAAAAAATTCAAAAAATAATAGCCAAAATTGATGCAGACCCAGAAAGCGAAGAAGTAAAAGGAACAGAACGGCACTTGTGGGAAAAAATATATCAAAAATCCGGATTAGGACGCCGTACAGGAGTAGGTATTACTGCTGAAGGAGATATGCTCGCCGCAATGGGACTACGCTATGGCACTGAAGAAGCAACCGAATTTGCCGAAAAGGTACAGAAAACCATAGCCTTGGAAGCCTACCGTTCTTCTGTAATCATGGCTAAAGAACGCGGAGCCTTTAATATATACGATGCCGAACGAGAAAAAAACAACCCGTTCATAAACCGTATAAAAGATGCCGATCCGCAACTTTACGAAGAAATGAAAGCATACGGACGACGTAACATTGCGTGTCTGACTATTGCACCGACAGGAACAACCAGTTTAATGACACAAACCACCTCTGGTATTGAACCGGTATTCATGCCTGTATATAAACGTCGCCGTAAAGTCAATCCGAACGATGCAAATGTACATATCGACTTTGTTGATGAGACTGGAGATGCTTTTGAAGAATACATCGTTTATCATCACAAATTCCTTAAATGGATGGAAATCAACGGATATGACATTCATAAACATTACACCCAAGAAGAAATTGATGACTTAGTCGCAAAATCTCCTTATTATAAAGCGACATCAAACGATGTCGACTGGCTGATGAAAGTAAAAATGCAAGGGCGCATCCAAAAATGGGTCGACCATTCTATCAGTGTCACCATTAACTTACCCAATAATGTCGATGAAGACTTGGTTAACCGCTTATATGTTGAAGCATGGAAATCGGGATGTAAAGGATGTACCGTTTATCGAGACGGTTCACGTGCCGGCGTCTTAATATCAGCAAGCAATAAGAACAAGGAAGAGGAATGCCATTGCAAACCTCCTTAAATCGTAGAAGTTCGTCCTCGGGTTTTGGAAGCTGACGTTGTTCGTTTCCAAAACAACAAAGAAAAATGGGTTGCTTTCGTAGGTTTACTTGACGGACACCCTTATGAAATCTTTACCGGATTGCAAGACGATGATGAAGGTATCTTACTTCCGAAATCTGTCACAAGCGGTCGTATCATTAAAAATTATGATGAGAATGGAAACAAACGATACGATTTCCAGTTCGAAAACAAACGCGGATATAAGATGACAGTCGAAGGGTTGTCTGAACGATTCAACAAAGAATACTGGAACTATGCGAAACTGATATCGGGCGTATTACGTTACAGAATGCCTATTGAACAGGTTATCAAACTGGTAAGCTCTCTCCAACTTGACAGTGAGAACATCAACACTTGGAAAAACGGTGTACAGCGTGCATTGAAAAAATATGTTCTCGACGGGACCGAGGCAAAAGGAGTAATCTGCCCTAACTGCGGACATGAAACTTTAGTCTACCAAGAAGGCTGTTTAATATGCAAGACGTGCGGGACGTCACGTTGCGGCTAACAAATAATATGTTTATCAAGATATAAATTCCAACCCCTAACCAACACGTTCACTTAAGTACTTGTCTCGGTTAGGGGTTATTCATTTTTTCACTATGAACGAAACAACTAAACAACATTTATTAGACAGAGTAAAAAAGAATCCTTATGTAAATGCCTTAGCCATTGAATTTCAAGAAATAACAGAAGATCGTATTGTAGCATGCATGCCTTTAACACCAGAGCAACGCCAATATAGCGGTGTAGTACACGGAGGCGTTCTGGCAGCTTTTGCCGATACGGTTGCCGGATTTGCCGCATATACCATGACCCCGATAGACCGAGATGTTCTCACCGCAGAACTTAAAATATCCTATTTACGCGCGGCATGGGGTGAAAAGCTATATGGGATAGGCACAGTTATCAAATCCGGAAGAAATCTACAATTTGCCGAATGTGAAATCTACTGTGACAATAAATTGGTAAGCAAAGCGTCTGGAACCTTTTGCGTAGTACATGCCCAAATCTGACCGTAAGTTATAACCCAACCATTATACCGATGAAAGCAACAGCAACATACATTTACCTTAACGGTTTAAAATTTTATGCATACCATGGCGTATTGCCACAAGAAAACAAAGTGGGAGCAGAATATACAGTCGATGTCCGTTTATCGGTCGACTTTTCCGAAGCAGCCCGAACAGACAACTTGAAAAAAACCATCAATTATGCAGATGTTTTCGAACTTATAAAAATTGAAATGCAGATACCATCCCTATTGATAGAACATCTCTCCTACCGGATTGCCCAAAAGCTATTACAGTCTTTTCCTTCGTTACGCGAAGTAAAAATCAATCTTTATAAACAAAATCCTCCCATAGGAGCAGATTGTTCACAAATTGGTATCGAAGCCATTTACGAACGCCTGTAAGTCATAAAAAAAATGCCACATGATTTTGTGGCATTTTTCTTGACGTTTTCCAGAAATCCCTTCATCTTATCTGTCATTTATAGGAACATATTCCACCTCTTCGAGCACATTTTTATATGCAGGACGTATAATACGACGACCTTCAAAATTCAATTCCTCTATACGATGTGCCGTCCATCCAACAATTCGAGCCATGGCAAACAGTGGCGTATATATTTCTATCGGCAATCCCATCATTTCATACACAAATCCGGAATAGAAATCAACGTTCGAGCAAACTCGCTTTTTGGTTCCTTTTACCTTCTTAAAACATTCTATTGCCCGCTGTTCCAACAACTCTAAAAACGCAAATTCCTTCTCACATCCCTTTTCTTTCACCAACTCACCAGCCAATTCTTTCAACAAAACGGCACGTGGGTCGGATATCGTATAAACCGCATGACCAATACCATATATAAGTCCTGTCTTATCGTATGCTTCCTTATTTAACATGCGAATCAGGTATGTATCAATTTCATCGGTATTTGTCCAGTCTGAAATAACTTCTTTTAAATGATGAAACATCTTCACTACCTGAATATTTGCCCCACCATGCAACGGACCCTTCAATGAACCAATGCCGGCAGCAATGCTCGAATAGGTATCAGTACGTGTAGAACTCGTCACACGCACTGTAAATGTAGAGTTATTTCCACCACCATGCTCTGCCTGAAGGACAAGCAACAAATCAAGAACACGAGCTTCGAGCGGTGTATATTCCTTTTTGATCATATAAAGAAAGTTTTCTGCAATCGACAAATTCTCATGCGGATAACGAATATGAAGCGAACGCCCGTGAATGCTATGCCGATAAATGCTATAAGCATAGGCTATAATTGTGGGAAATTTCGAAATCAATTCAACCGACTGACGCATTAAGTTATCGCGTGATATATCATCCGGATTCGGATCGAAAGTGTACATTTCCAAAACACTGCGTGCCAAAATATTCATGATATTTTGCCCTTCCAAATCGATGATATTCATTGTTGTTTTCTTATCAAGCGGCATATTGTCGTTTATCAATTCTTTGAATGCAGATAATTGCTCACTATCCGGAAGCTCTCCAGACAATAATAAATATGCAACTTCCTCGAAACCAAAACGTTTTTCCCGTAATAAAGCATGTGCAATATCGTCCAAATCGTATCCTCTATAAAACAATTTTCCCGGAATCGGTTTTAGACCTTCCGAAGTACGCTCATAACCTACCACATTTCCTATCTTGGTCAAACCGACTAAAACACCGGTACCATCTTCGTTACGTAAACCTCGTTTTACATTGTACTTGGTAAACAGCTCATTGTCAATACGGCATGCTTGCTTCGCACATTCTGACAATTTATATACAATATATTCCTTTTTCATACCTTACTCTATTTATTTCACAACTGTCCGATTACCTGTTCTCCAAATTCCACCGTACCCAATGCTGTTCCTCCCGGCATAAAACGCGCCAAATCGTAAGTTGCCTTTCCCGATTCAAACAAATTCTCCAATGCTTTAACAATCAAAACAGACGCCTCTTTCCACCCTAAATAATCCAACATCATTACCGATGACAACAACAAAGAACAGGGGTTCACAATATTTTTTCCAGCAATATCGGGAGCTGTACCATGCGTCGCTTCAAAAATAGCATGTCCCGTCTGATAATTAATATTTGCTCCCGGAGCAATACCAATACCTCCAACCATTGCAGCGAGCTGATCGGAAACATAATCACCATTCAAGTTCAATGTTGCTATTACCGAATATTCCTCCGGTTTCAATAACGTATTTTGCAAGAACGCATCGGCAATACAATCTTTTACCAGCAATTTTCCAGCGTTGACAGCATGAGCTAAGGCTGCTTTTGCCGATTCTTCTCCAAGTGTATTCTTAATCTGATCGTACTGATTCATCGTAAAGGTCACATCAGAAAATTCTGTTTCCGCCAAATCATATCCCCAACGTTTGAATCCTCCTTCTGTAAACTTCATAATATTCCCTTTATGCACCAAAGTTACAGAAGGCAATTTATGTTGCAACGCATAAAGGATGGCAGCACGCACCAGCCTATGAGTACCTTCTACAGAAACAGGTTTTACGCCAAAAGATGAAGTTTTTGGGAAACGTACTTTTTTAACACCCATCTTATCGTGCAAAAAAGCATAAAATTTCTCAGCCTCAGGCGTTCCTTGTTCCCATTCAATACCAGCATAAATATCTTCTGTATTTTCACGAAATATATGCATATTCACTTTCTGAGGTTCTTTTAAAGGAGATACAATCCCTTTAAACCATCTCACCGGGCGCAAACAAACATATAAATCTAACGTTTGACGTAAAGCCACATTCAGCGATCGGATTCCTCCTCCTACCGGAGTTGTCAAAGGACCTTTTATTCCTATTAAATATTCCAGAAAAGCTTTCATTGTTTCCTCTGGAAGCCATTCTCCGTTTTTTTGATAAGATTTTTCTCCGGCAAAAACTTCCATCCATTCTATCGAACGTTTTCCTTTATAAGCAATTGACACAGCCTTATTCACAATCTGCTGACATACCGGAGTGATTTCCGCACCTACACCATCCCCTTCAATAAAAGGTACCGTTACACAATCGGGCACAACCAAACGCCCTTCTTTCATATAAGCTTTACTCATAATATCCTATATTTATTTACGAAATGTATTTAAAGCACAACCAGCCTTAAACCATGCAATCTGCATTTCATTATATGTATGGGATGCCCAAATTTGCTCTTGTGTTCCATCTTCATGTTTCAGAACGACCAAAAGATTTTTTCCCGGTTCAAAAGTATCCAATCCACACACCGAAATCATATCATGCTCCCGAACCTTGTCATAATCTTCTTTATGGGCAAATGTCAAAGCTAACATGCCCTGCTTTTTTAAATTTGTTTCGTGAATCCGAGCAAAACTTTTTGCCAAAATTACACGGACATTCAGGAAACGAGGTTCCATTGCCGCATGTTCCCTACTTGAACCTTCTCCATAATTTTCTTCAGCGACCACGATTGAATTGAGACCTTCAGTCTTATATTGTTTTGCTACTGCAGATACAGCTTCATACGCATTGGTCAATCTATTCCAAACACAATTCGTTTTCCCATTAAAAGCATTCACAGCCCCCATCAACATATTATCGGAAATATTTTCCAAATGCCCACGAAAACGCAACCACGGACCTGCCATAGAGATATGATCGGTTGTACATTTTCCTTGAGTCTTTATTAATAAAGGCATATCCAGCAAATCGTTTCCATCCCATGCCGGGAAAGGATTCAACTTTTGCAAACGCTGAGACTGCGGATTTATAAACACTTCCACTTTTGCCCCATCATCAGCAGGAGCTACATACCCGTTATCATCCACTGTAAATCCGTCTTCAGGCAGTGTTTCACCACTGGGAACATCCAATTTAACCGGTTCTCCTTGTTCATTTGTCAAGGTATCAATCAACGGATTAAAGCATAAATCGCCCGCAACAGCTAAAGCGACAGCAATTTCCGGAGAAGCAATAAAAGCATGCGTATTCGGATTTCCATCTGCACGCTTTGCAAAATTTCGATTGAATGATGTCACAATAGAATTAGCGCGTAAAGGATCATCTGTCACACGCTTCCATTGTCCGATACAAGGTCCGCACGCATTCGCCATAACAACCCCACCTATTGCTGTAAAATCGGCAATAATACCATCCCTTTCAGCCGTACAATAAATTTGCTCAGAACCGGGATTTATGAGTAACTGTGCTTGCATTTTCAAGCCTTTCTCTTTCACTTGCCGGGCTATAGATGCCGCCCTTTTCAAATCCTGATACGAAGAATTTGTGCAAGAGCCTATCAGCCCCACCTCCATTTTACGAGGGAATTTTTTTTCTTTCACCCTATCTGCCAATTCAGATATCGGACAAGCCGCATCGGGGGTAAACGGTCCGTTTACATACGGTTCTAAAGAAGACAAATCAATTTCAATCACGCGGTCATAATAAGCTTCCGGATTCGCCAACACCTCTTTATCGGCTGTCAAATGCATCACATTATCCGAAGCCCATTCTTCCACACAAGTTCTACCCGTAGCACATAAATACTTGCCCATTTCCTTATCGTAAGGAAAAACAGATGTAGTAGCACCTACTTCTGCTCCCATATTGCATATAGTAGCTTTCCCCGTGGCAGAGAGACTTTCCGTACCTTCTCCAAAATATTCAATGATTGCGTTGGTTCCACCTTTCACTGTTAAAATGCCTGCAAGTTTCAATATAACATCTTTAGGAGAAGCCCAACCAGACAATTTCCCTTTTAAATGAACTCCTATCAATTTAGGCATTTTCAGTTCCCACTCCATGCCTGTCATCACATCAACCGCATCGGCACCTCCTACACCAATAGCAATCATTCCCAATCCACCGGCATTAGGAGTATGCGAATCTGTTCCTACCATCATCCCTCCCGGGAATGCATAATTCTCGAGCACCACCTGATGGATGATTCCTGCTCCCGGTTTCCAAAAGCCAATACCATATTTAGAAGCAACACTCCGTAAGAAATCGTAAACTTCCTTATTGGTTTCACACGCTATAGGCAAGTCTATTTTTGCTCCCTTATATGCCTGAATCAAATGATCACAATGCACAGTGGCAGGAACAGCAGAAGATGTTCTGCCTGCATTGGCAAATTGCAACAAAGCCATTTGTGCCGTAGCATCTTGCATTGCAACACGGTCGGGGCGAAAGTTCACATAATCTTCTCCCCGACGGAAGGTTGCGATTGTACTTGCATCATATAAATGAGCATACAATATTTTCTCAGACAAAGTCATGGGTCTACCCAATTTTTCACGAGCTGCGTTCACATGTGTCGCATAAGAAGCATAGAACGCCTTTAACATTTCAACATCGTAAACCATTCGATTTTCATTTTTATTTTTTTGTCGTGCAAATATAGGAATTTTTATTCATTCAGAATATGATTTTACCATAAAAATGCTGCATATTTTGTCATTTTATCCGTTTTTATCGAATAAATATAAATTTTAGTAATCTGATAAAGATTTTTTTATACAATATCACAAAACCCAAAAAGGTCTTGAGGCATATGGTAAAACCTCAAGACCTTTTATAAAAATATCATCAGCTTTCAGCCTATTTCTCTAAATGTTTTATGGATTTATTAAAGATGCACGCATCATTTTCAACGATATATAATCTGACATACTAAGATATCTGAGTGTTCCTTCGAAATAAAATTTTCCTTCCATTGGATTATTAAAATTGATATCTGTATAATCGAAAAGTTCCAAATCGGGTAATTCTATAATATAACCATTCCCCGACTTACGGATAGTCATATTACCCGATACATGCTGATTATAATAAGGTGAAGTATTGAAATTACGATATTCCTGTGTATCTTCCCAGTCTTCAACAGAAAGATTCACATAATATCCTTCCAATCCATCCCATTCGGAAATACCATTCCCGAATTCGAAAGAACCCTCCGGAAGAGATGTGAGTCCTTGACCACCAGGCAAACGAATACCAGCCACCAACCAATTAATGTATTTATTGGGAGGCACCGGATTGGACATATCCGCATACAAATCGTAATCAACAAATTCAAGGGAATAATATCCATTTCCTAATTCGCATAAATAAGCATAAGTATAATCAATATGCTGCCCATCGTATTCCAACCAACAGGATTTTACATCGCTTTCATCACCTATTCCCGGATTATCATCGTCCGGATTTATTGGAACATCTTGGTCTTCCCATGGATTAATGTCGCCGGTAAACACCACAATCGTGCCATTTTCGTCCATTTCAAATGAAAGATCAACTTGTTTTCCCGAATTCAAATCAATGGGCTTTGCCAATGAAATTGGATACTCCTGACCGCCAACTGTCAATGTAGCAAACTCACCCGATAATGTTTGCGGAGGCAATATTACTTTAAAACTTTTAGTTCCATTATCAGAACATACCACATCCTTTTTATTCCCAGTCGGAGTAAATGTCAACGCATTCAAATCGACATTGACAGATGTATAAATATCATTTAACCTCAACGACATATTCCCGGTAGGCCAATTATCGCCTTTCAACGACACGACCAAGTTGAATAACCGATGGTTAAATGTCAAAGGCACAACTGTTTCACTGGTTGCAGCAGTTTGTGCCGTCAGCAAATCGCTTTCCGTATAGCCTGTTCCTTGCTGATTTGTTTGAATATCAAATTCATAAGTAGCCTTTGCATCTGCACAATACGGATATACTGCATGATAATAAAGCGATACCCCATCCACTTTCTCTATACCGGAAGCAGATGTAAACTGTGAACCATCGTACACATAACGTACATTGTCTGCATAATTTCCATTTCCGGAAAGAACACCTGCCACATCACTCCCGCTTGATTCTACGGCAAATACTCCGATTGCATCATTGGTTTCAAAGTAGGTTTCGGTAGCACGTGAAGCCGGATTTATTTGTGCCTTAAAAACAATTCCTCCATCTGGCCAAGACACTTCAGGAACACTTTGTTCATTTTCACTACATGCCACCATCCCCAATACTGCGGCAACTAAAAAATAATTCAATTTTCCCATATCTCATTCTTTTTGATTTATACATTACAAATCAAATTAAACATGAAAAATATTCCAAATAATTACCGTTAAAAAACTATTACATTTATCATTTTTGCATGGAAAATTAAAAAAAGCCTCCACAAATAAAAAATATGGCAGAAAGTACATTAAACTATACCTCCTGCCATATCTTTTTTATTTTAATAGGAATCATCCTGCCATCAAGAGAATCAACAATTGAGCGGTAAGAATACGTAAAAACATTGCCAACGGATATACCGTAGAATAACCTACTGCCGGAGCATCGTTTCCTGATATCTGATTGGAATAAGCCAATGCAGGAGGATCGGTTGTACTACCGGCTATTAAACCAATAAGCGTATAGTAATTGATTTTATAATATAACCGTGCTATCAAGCCAATAATAAGCAATGGAAGCAATGTAATAAGGAAACCGACACCGACATAAAGCAAACCGTCTCCTTCTACTACTGTCTGAACAAAATTACCTCCCGCCTTTATTCCTACACTTGCAAGGAATAAAACTAAACCAACTTCACGCAACATTAAATTGGCACTCATTGTTGTATAAGTAACTAACTTAACTTTATAACCGAAGCGACCAATTAAAATAGCAATAATCAACGGTCCACCGGCAAGTCCGAATTTAACAGGTGTAGGAATACCCGGAATTGCAAACGGAAGACTTCCAAACAAAATACCACACAAAATACCAACAAAAATTGTTACAATATTAGGATGGTCCAAACGTTTCAACTGATTACCCAAACGACTTGCCACACGTTCAATTGCATCCTGAGGCCCCACAACCATTACTCGGTCGCCGACCTGCAATGTCAGACTGCGTGCCGCAAACAAATCCATACCAGAACGATTGACACGAGTCACATTTACACCATACATACTACTAAAATGCAATTCTCCGACCGTCTTTCCATTGATAGAAGGCTGTGTTACCAAAATACGACGAGATACCATCGGCTTATTTTCTGCATTCTGATGTTCCCAATCTACTTCAATCTTCGAACCAATAAAAGCTTCAATGGCTTCCGCATCATCTTCCGCACACACAATATTCATCTCATCGCCAATATGAAGTACGGTTTTAGAATTCGGAATATGTACCTCTCCATCTTGAAGAATACGGGAACAAACCAAATTACGCGCCAAAAAATTCTGCAATTGCAAGATAGTCTTGCCGTTCAACGCCGGATTCTCTACTTTCAACTGAATACGATATGGCTTCAAATGCGGATTGGCTTCTTCTGCTTTCTGTATGGCTTCAGATTCTTTTTCCATATCGACCCGGCAAATATACCGAACTAAAATCATCGACAGTATAATACCTATTACACCTAACGGGTACGCGCATGCATATCCCATTGCAATCTCAGGACCATCGTAACTTAATTGTTGCAAGGCTTCGTTTGCAGCACCAAGTCCCGGTGTATTCGTTACTGCTCCACAAAGAATTCCGACCAACATGGGTACTTCAATCCGTCCTTGTAACGCATAATATAAAACAAGCGCAACGACAATATTGAAAAAAACAATACCTCCAGCCAACAAATTAAGCCGGATACCTCCTTTTTTGAATGAAGAAAAGAAAGAAGGTCCAACTTGCAAACCGATGCAATAGACAAACAATATTAAACCGAAATCTTGCAAAAAAGATAATATGGAAGGATTTCCCGTAAAGCCGAAATGTCCTGCCAAAATTCCTACAAATAAAACAAAAGTCACTCCTAACGAAATTCCGAATACTCTTATTTTACCCAATAGCACTCCAGCCGATATCACAAACGCATACAACGCAACGATATGTGCTATGGAGTCTGGATTCATCAATAAATCTTGTAACCAATTCATATCATTTTAAAATTATGTGCTGACAAATTTAGCCATTTAATAAGACAAGTCAAATATTTCTCTAACAAAAATAAAAGTTTATACTCCTCGTGTATAATAAATTTGTATATTTGCCTTTGTATGACTTATGTCGTATCACCCAACCTAAATCAGAAATATCAAAACAAACACTTATTATTATGGCAAATAAAGAAAAACTTTTTTCCGATTTTCCATCCAATTCAACAAAAGAATGGATGGATAAAATCATGATTGATTTAAAAGGTGCCGATTATGAAAAAAAACTGGTATGGAGAACCAATGAAGGATTTAAAGTGAAACCCTTTTACCGATTGGAAGACATACAAGATTTAAAAATAACCGAAAGCCTACCCGGAGAATTCCCTTATATAAGAGGAAATAAGAAAAATGACAATACATGGTATATTCGACAAAATATACAGGTTGAAAAGCCGAATGAAGCTAATAAAAAAGCACTCGACCTATTAAATAAAGGTATTGATTCTTTAGGATTTCATATAAAAGCGAAAGAATTGGATGCCGAATACATTAGGGTATTGCTAAAAGACATTCATTGTGACGCCATAGAATTAAATTTCACTACATGTCAACGGCACATGACAGTATTGGCACAACTACTCATTGATTATTTCAAGGAAAAAGGATACGATGCAGAAAAGCTACACGGATCATTAAATTTCGATCCGATAAGCAAAATGCTTCAAAAAGGAAAAGATGTCAGCCCTATCATAGATAAAGCCTGCGAATTGGTAAATCTATTAAAAGACTATCCGCATATTTATTGCGTTGCTGTCAATTCTGTTGCTTTAAATAATGCAGGAGCATATATCTATCAAGAATTAGGATATGCCTTAGCATGGGGAAATGCTTATCTACGAAAACTGACAGATGCCGGAATAGATATCGATTTAGCAGCAAAAAAAATAAAATTCAATTTTGGCATCAGTTCCAACTATTTCATGGAAATTGCAAAATTCCGTGCCGCACGTATGCTATGGGCAAACATTGTTAAAGCATACAATCCATCTTGCGATTGTGCTTGCCAAATGCATATCCATGCCGAAACATCAACATTCAATCTAACTTTATTCGATTCTTATGTAAACTTGCTGCGTACACAAACCGAATCCATGAGTGCAGCCATCGCAGGAGTTGATTCATTAACTGTTACGCCTTTCGACAGTGTTTATGAAACTCCTAATGAGTTTTCAGAACGTTTGGCTCGTAATCAACAGTTATTATTAAAAGAAGAAGCACATTTCAATCGGATTGTTGATGCTGCAGGTGGTTCTTATTACATTGAAAATTTAACAGCATCAATTGCCAACGAAGCATGGAAATTATTCCTAAAAGTAGAAGAAGCCGGAGGAATGATTCAATCTATTTTGTCTGAACAAGTACAAAATGACATCAATAACAGTAACAAAGTACGCCATGAAGCAGTGGCTAAACGAAAAGAAGTCCTATTAGGAACTAATCAATATCCTAACTTCAATGAAATAACAAATAGCAAAACACCACTAACCCACGCCTGCGGATGCGGAAACAATCACCATACGGAAGATGCGACTTTTGCTAAATTAAGTGTAGAACGAGCTGCCAGCGAGTTTGAGAGCCTACGCTTACAAACCGAACATTCGGGAAAACGCCCCAAAGCTTTTATGCTGACCATAGGGAATTTAGCAATGAGACAAGCAAGAGCACAATTTTCTTGTAACTTTTTAGCATGTGCTGGATATGAAGTTATCGACAATTTAGGCTTCACTTCTGTAGAAGAAGGTATTGATACTGCACTGAAAGCTAATGCAGACATTGTGGTTCTCTGCTCCAGCGATGATGAATATGCAGAATATGCAATACCAGCTTTCAATTATCTTAACGGGAAGGCTATGTTTATTGTTGCTGGTGCTCCAGCTTGTATGGATACACTGAAAGCTGCAGGCATCGAACATTTTATTCATGTTCGTTGCAATGTATTGGAAACATTAAAAGAATATAATGAAAAGTTAGGAATTAAGTAAGCTATGAAACCCAATTTTAAAAATATCGATATATTAGCCGGATTCCATTCTCAAAATGGAATGGAATGGCAAAAAAAGAATGGCATTACAGCCAATTGGAATACACCTGAACAAATTCAGGTAAAGCCGGTATATACAAAAGAAGATTTAGAAGGTATGGAGCACTTAAACTATGCTGCAGGTATCCCTCCTTATTTACGTGGTCCATATTCTATGATGTATGCTTTCCGTCCGTGGACTATCCGCCAATATGCCGGGTTCTCTACCGCTGAAGAATCGAACGCTTTTTATCGCCGTAACTTGGCTTCTGGTCAGAAAGGTCTTTCTGTTGCATTCGACCTCCCCACACACCGTGGTTATGACCCCGACCATCCGCGCGTAGTAGGTGATGTAGGTAAAGCCGGTGTATCTATTTGTTCGCTCGAAAACATGAAAGTATTGTTCGATGGCATTCCTTTAAATAAAATGTCTGTTTCCATGACCATGAACGGTGCCGTATTGCCCATTATGGCATTCTACATCAATGCAGGGCTGGAACAAGGAGCTAAATTAGAGGAAATGGCTGGTACTATTCAGAACGATATCCTGAAGGAATTCATGGTGCGCAACACATATATTTATCCGCCCGCATTCTCGATGAAAATCATTTCCGACATCTTCGAATACACTTCACAAAAGATGCCGAAGTTCAACTCCATATCCATTTCTGGTTATCACATGCAGGAAGCCGGAGCTACAGCTGATATTGAATTGGCATATACGCTTGCCGACGGATTAGAATACCTTCGTGCAGGTATCGCCGCAGGAATCGATATTGACGCTTTCGCTCCTCGCCTCTC
>DXCG01000087.1 GCA_019116145.1 Candidatus Phocaeicola gallistercoris | reverse complement strand
GTTTCACCCCGACCAGAAAGAGGAAATAATCCGATACATTAACCAGCTGTTACAATAAATTCAACACTTCATTCTTTCATCTGGGGAGTATCCATCAAATACTCTGTCCTGAACATATCAAGAAACAAGAGAAAAAGAGAAACCAACAACGGACCGAATATTATCCCCATGAAGCCAAAAACAGGTAAACCGGCAACAACACCGAATATGGTTATCAACGGATGAATATCGGCCATTTTTTTCTGAAGAATAAAACGAATCAGGTTATCACACTGTGCCACAATGATTCCACCATAAGCCACGAGTATCAGTGCATTGACCCAATCGCCTACAATCAGTAAATAAATAGCAACCGGAACCCATATCAATGCAGTCCCCACAAAAGGAATAATAGAAGCAAATGCTGTCAGCAAAGAAGTCAAAATCGGATTGGGAGCATCACACAATAAATATCCTCCCAATGAGATTATGCCTTGTATAATGGCTAAAAGCGGAATGCCGATGGCATTGGAACGAACCATCAGTTGAACCTTATTCAATACTTCTTTCTTATTTTTTTCTTTAAATGGCAGAATAGTAGAGACAAAATTTTCCATCTTTCTCCCTTCAAAAAGCATGAAGAATAGCAACATAATGGCAACACCTAAATTCACTATAAAATCTCCTACTCCACTCATGACCGATTGTCCGATAGACGAAATTTGAGAAACAATAAACGACAGGCTTTTTTCAGATAACACATCGAAACCAGTCTTCGCTTTTATAAAATCGATCACCTCCTTTGCCGGCTGTATCAATGCATGGGCATCGAAATGTATTCCCGTAACCTGATTGACAAGAATCCAACCAAATAACGACAAAGGTATCAGAATAAACAACGTTGTCCCGATAGTAACCAACCAAACTGCAACAACCGGCTTCATCTTCGTCTGAAGTTTATAGGTAAGGTTACGAAGTAACAAAAACAAAGTAAACCCTGCCAAAATACCATTCATAAATGGTTGAGCCTGACGAAATAGCAATATGCCCAATCCTACGATTAAAATAATAAGCGAATATTTCCAGTATTGTTCTTTCATTTATTTTTCAACTATTTGTTCATCGTAACGCAATATTCGCAAAACTTCTTGATATCTGCAAGAAAATATCTTGAAACTTCAAAAATTCATGCAGGCTCTTTCAAGAAAAGATGGGCATCTTTTACCCCCCACAGCCTTACCGTATATGCAGCCTTGTCCATACAGTCTATCTTTTCGACTTTTTTATTGCGCAAAACACAGAATAATAACTACTTTTACTAAAATTTTATGTCCGCAGGAGATTTGTTACTTTTTGCTGTTTTTATAGACTATTTATCGTAACCGATAAAACTTACATTTAAAAAAAGCTATGGTAAATAAAAAACCATTACCTTTGTACACAAGTTGGCTATATGAAGACGATTATTTTTAACATACTATGCATTTTTCTATTTATACAGACAACACTGAATACCGAACAGGCACATGCTGTATCCGATAAGTTATTTACAGTCGTTATCGATGCCGGACATGGAGGTAACGACCCGGGAGCTGTCGGTCGACGGGGAAAAGAGAAGAACATCAATCTGAGTGTTGCCCTAAAACTGGGGAAACTCATTGAAAACAATTGTGCCGACACACGGGTAATTTATACACGAAAATCGGATAAATTCGTTCCACTCCACCAACGGGCGTCTATTGCAAACAATGCAAAAGCCGATTTGTTCATTTCAATCCATACCAATTCGCTGGCAAAACCTAATAAAAAAATTAACGGGACAGAAACATATACATTAGGATTACACCGAACAGAAGACAATCTGGAAGTTGCAAAAAAAGAAAACGCTGTAATCCTTATTGAAGACGATTACAAACAACGGTACGCCGGATTCAACCCCAACTCATCGGAAAGTTATATCATTTTCGAATTTCTGCAAGACAAATACATGAAACAGAGTGTAGGCTTTGCAAAAACCATTCAACAAAAGTTCCGCAACACAGCAAAACGTACAGACAGAGGCGTACATCAAGCCGGATTTTTAGTACTTCGGGAAACATCCATGCCCAGCGTACTGATAGAATTAGGATATATCACCAACCCCACGGAAGAAGCATACTTATTATCTGAAAAAGGAACATCGGCATTGGCTAACAGCATATATCAAGCGTTCAGAGAATATAAATCGCCCACTCAATCACGGCAAACATCTGCCAAACCATCAGGCACGGATATCGCATCAGAAACACACGCTGCTGAAACAGCAACAGATGTACCGTCTGATACTCAAAATGAAAAGCCGGTATTTAAAATTCAAATTTTGACATCCGACAAAAAATTGTCGCAATCCAGCAAATATTTCAAAGGTTTAAAACCCATAGGATATTATCAAGAAAAAGGTCTTTATAAATATACTTACGGCGAAAGTACAAATTACAACCAAATACTGCGATTATTACGCAATAAAGTAAAAACAAAGTTTAAAGACGCATTTATCATCGCTTTCAAAAACGATAAGAAAATAGATGTAAACAAAGCAATAAAAGAATTTAAAAAGAATTGATAACATAAAGAAATTGTAACAAGATGAAAAAAGAATTTAAAATCGGAATTGCCGCTATTGTAGCATTAATCATACTATACTTAGGTATCAACTACTTAAAAGGACGAAACATGTTCAAACCCGAAAGTTATTACCTCATAGAGTTTGAGGATGTAAACGGACTTGCACAATCCAGTCCTGTTTTCGCAAACGGATTCAAAGTAGGTCTTGTGCACGATATCAAATACAATTATCAGAAACCGGGACATGTGGTAGTGGGAATAGAAATGGAGGAACAAATGAAAATTCCTGAAGGAAGCCATGCCGAATTGATTACCGAAATGTTGGGTACAGTAAAAATGAATCTGGTTTTAAACCATGAAAGCAATACTTATTTAACAGAAAAAGACACAATACCGGGCATTGCTAACATTGGATTGATGGGCACTGCTGAACAAGACTTATTGCCTAAAATCAACCAAATGCTTCCTAAAATGGATTCCATTTTAGGATCGCTGAATCGTCTTCTTAACGACCCGGCATTAAGTCAAACCTTACACAATGCAGAACAGATAACCCAATCGCTTAATGAAACAAGCCATGAACTAAACAAATTTGTGAGCAATGACATTCCACAATTAAGCAGCAACATTATGTCGATCACTGATAATCTGAAAACAATCAGCAATAACCTAAAAGAAGTAAACTATGCAGCAACTTTCTCAAAAGTAGACTCTACACTGCATAATGTTTATTTACTAACCAACAAACTGAACAGAAAAGATAATAACCTTGGACTCCTGCTCAACGATTCGTCTTTGTATAATAATTTGAATGCTGCAGCTTCCAATGCAGCCAACTTATTAGACGATTTGAAATCTCATCCCAAACGCTATGTACATTTCTCACTCTTTGGAAGAAAAGACAAATAAAAATTTTATTATATAGAATTGTTCTAAACAATAATTTAGAACCTGTTTTTAAATCATTAATAGTAATACGCTGATTCACAACACAATAAAATCAGCGTATTATTATTCTGAAATAACTATGTAACACATGTATTTTTTTGAAAAACAAGCCCTTATAATTAAGCAAATACAGAAGAAAAAACATTTCTTATAGAAAAACGCAAATCCTTATTTTACAGAAAATTATAATAATATCCATAAAAGCAAGAAAAAAAGTCATTTGTTTTTGTGAAAATTGATTACGACATTTGCAATATAGAAGTTTCGCTTTATAAAACAAATTGATATGATTGAAAACAATCAGGCTATTGCATTGTGGGAACGTTGTATGAACTTTATCCATGACAACGTGAATGCAACAACCTACCAAACTTGGTTCAAACCCATAGTTCCACTAAAATACGACAACAAAGCTCTTACAATTGGAGTTCCAAGTCCTTTCTTTTACGAATATTTGGAAGAAAAATTCGTAGGGATTTTACGTGCCGCCATTTATAAAGAAATTGGTGAAGGTACTGATTTGTTGTATTCTATACTGACCGATAAAACGAATTCTATTACAGTAGATGTAAAAGGGACAGATCATTCTATCGCCTTGACTCCTACTACCCCGATACACAACGGAAATAAAGCCCCTAATTTATTGCAAGCTCCAGTTGTACAGGATTTAGACTCACACTTAAATCCTAAATACAACTTTGAGAACTTTATTAAAGGAAGTAGTAATGAATTTTCAAGAGCCGTAGCTGAAACTGTTGCACAGAATCCGGCACAAACTTTTAATCCTTTGTTTTTATATGGACCGTCAGGAGTTGGAAAAACACATCTTATTAATGCAATTGGAACTCGCATAAAGGAACTTTACCCTGAAAAACGTGTGTTATATGTTTCAGCCCACCTCTTTCAAGTGCAATATACAGATTCTGTAAGAACGAACCACTTCAATGATTTCGTCAAATTCTACCAGAAAATTGATGTACTGATTATTGATGATATCCAAGAATTTGCTGGAGTAAGTAAAACACAAAATACTTTCTTCCATATTTTCAACCATTTACATCAAAATGGCAAACAATTGATTTTAACATCCGACCGTGCTCCCATTATGTTGCAAGGTATGGAAGACAGATTATTAACACGGTTTAAGTGGGGGTTAGTCGCAGAATTAGAAAAACCAGATATCGAATTACGAAAAAATATCTTACGTGATAAAATACATCGCGATGGATTGATTATCCCAGACTCTGTTATTTGCTATATTGCTGAAAATGTAAATGAAAGCGTACGAGAATTAGAAGGTATCATCAATTCCTTGTTAGTATATTCTATTCAGCTTAAACGTGAAATAAATTTAGAATTGGCTCAACGTATTGTCAGAAAAGCAGTCAATTGTACAGAGATCAAACCATTAACTATCGATAGTATTATCAATAAAGTATGCAACTACTATCACATTGACACCTCTACTATCCACACAAAAACGCGCAAGCGTGAAGTTGTGCAAGTAAGACAAGTTGCAATGTACTTAGCAAAGAAATATACAGACATTTCTTCATCTAAAATTGGACAATTAATAGGGAATAAAGACCATGCTACTGTGTTACATGCATGCAAGATTATAAAAGATCAAGTAGAGATTAACAAAACTTTCAAAAACGAAATAGGAGAAATTGAATCTTCCCTACATACTCAATAAAGTTTCACATATAAAAGAATAAAGAATCGGGCTTAAAATAAAGTAATATTTTAAGCCCGATTCTTTATATTACCTATCAAATCCTTGCTCTTTTAACGTGCGTTTCAACAAATCCGACATCACTTCATTATCTTCTTTCCGATAACGAATATCTGTAAATATCTGAGCTAAATTTTCTATTTTATTGATTTCAACAAAATGTTTATTCTCAGCCAGCGATTCTTTATAAGTATAAATAGAATTTATATCTGCAGATGTATAATCATGATATTGTTCATTATGGATAATGCCCGATATAGGAAGTCTATCTGGTTGTTCAGGGTTTTCATCCGGATAACCAACCGTAATAGCAGCCACCGGCATGACCAATTTCGGCAAATTCAAAATTCGGATTATCTGATCCGGATTATAAATTGTTGTACCCAAAAAACAAATGCCTAAACCATGTGCTTCTGCTAACGTACAAAAATTTTGAGTTACCAATAAAGCATCGGTTGCAGCATTCATAAAAGAAAGCAAATTATCATATCCGGGGTTGGCATTCCGCAACTCACACCATTTCGTAAACCGGTTGAAATCGGCACAAAAAGTAACTATTACCGGAGCAGAAGTAACCATGGGCTGATGAAAATGAGGAACAGCCAGTTTTTCTTTCATTGCCATATCGCGCGTAACAATTACACTATACAGTTGCATATTCCCCATGGTAGAAGCCCGGAACGCTTCTTCAAGAAGAGAATTCAACAAATCTGAAGGAACATCTTGAGTTGTATACTTACGTATCGTACGTCTATTTTTAATACATTCCATAATCTTTTCTTTATTTATTTTAAACAAAAATACAAAGATTTTTCCTTTTCCCAAAACAACCAATTACATATAGACAAAAAACATCATGAATTTGTCTTGAAACAATAAAAAAATGACAAGGGATTTTTAAAGTTTATCAAAACAGAAAACTTTTTTCCCTTCACGTTTTTGCAAATACCATATTATCAATAATTTATATTTTTATTTCAGAAAACTTTCAAGTTGTTCATAACTTCCTGAAAAATTATTTTGATAATAAAAAAAACATTTTTAGCTTTGCAACAGTTTGTTATTACATATAAAGCGAAACTTCTTAACCTAATAAATAATATCATTTTAATAACGAACCAATTATTAAAAACGTGGAAAAACAAATTTACAGCTATGATGAAGCATATCAAGCTTCATTAGAGTATTTTAAAGGAGACGAACTTGCAGCTCGCGTATGGGTGAACAAGTATGCAGTAAAAGACTCGTATGGAAATATATACGAAAAGTCTCCTGAGGATATGCATTGGCGTATCGCGAATGAAGTCGCCCGTATTGAAGCCAAATATCCCAACGCACTTAGTTCGCAAGAACTCTTCAAACTTCTTGATCATTTCAAATACATCATCCCACAAGGAAGCCCTATGACGGGTATTGGAAATGATTATCAAATAGCTTCTTTATCCAATTGTTTCGTTATTGGTCTGGACGGTCCTGCCGATTCGTATGGAGCAATTATCCGTATTGATGAAGAACAAGTCCAATT
>DXCG01000086.1 GCA_019116145.1 Candidatus Phocaeicola gallistercoris | reverse complement strand
CTTTGTACACGCAATCGAAAAACGATGCGTTAATGGTAAGATTCGCTAGCTCAGCAGGTAGAGCACAACACTTTTAATGTTGGGGTCCTGGGTTCGAACCCCAGGCGGATCACCAAAAGAAAAGCCAAAAGGCGACAACAAAAAGACAAGTCCTACAAAATCAATATTTTGTGGGACTTTTTTTATTGCCTTTTGGCGACCTTGACCGCCAAAAAGAGGGCATTGACGGACAAAAATTAGTACCCAATTCGTACCCCCGACAAAATTTTCAAAAAAGGGGTACGATTTGTCGGAAATTGGCGGAACGCTGTCGGGATTTGGCGACCCTGCATTTATCTCATTATGAGTTAATAAAAGTAGTTTTGTAACTTAAAAAATGAGGTATGAAATCGACATTCCGAGTATTGTTCTTCTTGAAGCGGGACAAGGTAAAAAAGAACGGTAATATGCCCATCATGGCACGTATTACCATTGACGGGAAACTGGCGCAGTTCAACACCAAACTTGAAGTCAATCCCAAGAACTGGTCTGCACAAACAGGAAAAGTAATTGGCAGAGGGTCAGAATTTACCCGCATGAATGAAATGCTGGACGGTATCAAAGCCACCCTGTACAAGCACGACCAAACTATACTGGAAAGGGACGGCTATGTTACCGCTGAAAAGGTACGCAATACCTTTTCAGGCAAGGAGTGTTTGCCTTTTTTCCTTCATGTTATGGATAAAATGATGCAGTCTTTTGTCATGATAAAAAGATGTAATATTTACTTTTCATAAATTAATGTGAATTCGATATAAGAATAAATACAATAACCTGCTGGTAAAATGATTTTTTCTAATAAGTCATACCCTTTCTACTTCAATTTATTCAGCACTGGAAGTTTTACCGTTTTAAGTTCTTTCTGAGGGTTTTCATTTAATTGTTCAAAAACAACAATCCTATTCTCGCCCTTTTTCAACCAAACGCCCGGAAGATAAAGTGTTTGCTGTGGACCTACATTCCAATATCGACCAAGATTCTTTCCATTAACAAAAACAATGCCTTTCCCCCATGTTTCCATGTCGACAAATGTGTCTCCTGTTTCATTGAGAGTAAAGCTTCCTTCATAAATAACAGGCAAGTCTTTCATCTTTGCATTTTGCACATCACTATTGACCTGCATGTTTTTTTCAAATTGTTTGCTATCAGGCATCCGATTCATCGGTAATGAATACATATTCCATCCACCTGTTATCTCTTGTCCTGCAATTATCACCGGACTAACAATTCCTTTTGTATTTTCAACAATCTGGCTCCCATAATTAATCCGTCCCATATTTTCCACTAAAATTTGCAACGTTGCATTAAACGGGACATCTATTTCCATCGAATAAGTTTGTGTATTCCTATTTAATACACCCACTTTTTCACCATCAACATACACAACGGCATAATCTCTTAATCCTGGAATTTCAAGCATACCACTGATTGGTTGTGTAAAATGACGCGCGTACAGCACATATCCATACCCTTGATTCAGTTGTTCAAAAGTCATCGGCACATCATTCGTTACAGGAGCCAAACTTTCCGCATAATCTAAAACATTAGCCACTTTATCCAATTTTATTGAAGGAATTTCAATAACAGCTATGGGAGTCGGAGGTTCCGGAACGTCATATTTCACATATTTCTTTATTACCGTACGAATTGAATCATATTTCGGTGTAACCCACCCTGCTTCGCTAATAGGAGCATCGTAATCGTAACTTGTCATATCGGGTTGAATATCCCGTTTCTTATCATAATTAGCACCGCTTGTAAAGCCAAAATTCGTACCACCATGTACCATATAAAAATTAAAAGAAACATCATTCTGCAAATATGTTTCCGTTTGACGTGCAATACCCGATGCACTTACTTGAGGGAAAGGCTCTGCCCAATGCGATAACCATCCGGGATAAAACTCGGCAACCATATACGGACCTTTTCCTTCATGATACTGATTGACTACTTTCTTCAGGTTCTCTACATTGCTTTCACCATTTGCTGTAGGCAAAGCACCCTCAGTACATCCACCTTCAAACAACCAACTGCCATCGGAAGTAAACAATGGCACATCAAAGCCGGCATCAGCCAATTGTTGCTTTATCTTTGCATTATAAGCACGATGTTCCTCCAGAGGAATATCTTTACGCTGAGATACATACGAACCAAATTCATTTTCACATTGAATCATAATAATAGGTCCACCTTTTGTACATTGCAAATCACCCACTTCTTCATATAAACGGTTAATATACGCTTGGGTATATGCCAAGAAAACTTCATTGTCTCTCCTTACTTCCATTCCCGGCACATTTTGCAACCACCACGGATATCCTCCGTATTCCCACTCGGCACACACATACGGTCCCGGACGCAGAATCACCATCATACCTTCTTCACCTGCAATCTTTATATATTCTGCCAAATCCTTATCTCCACTAAAATCCCATTTCCCCGGTTCTGTTTCATGATAATTCCAAAAGACATAAGTGGCAACCGTATTAAGTCCCATTCCTTTCATCATTTGCAAACGATGACGCCAGTATTGATGTGGAATCCGTGAATAATGCATTTCACCAGAGAGGATAGAAACGATTTTACCGTCCCGATAAAAATGTCCGTCTTTAATTTCAAACGATTTCCCACTCTGCGACATTACGCCCAACGGGAAAAACACTAAAAATAACCAATAACAAAGATGTCGTGCTTTCATAAAATCTTTTATTTTAAAGTCCTTGTATTTATTTGTCTACAATTTATATAAAATCAAGGTATATAAACCAATACCTTTTTTAATACAATCTACTATTTCATCAACTTGCGAATATAATAAATTTATGCATATCTCTTTTAGGATAAAAACAAATTTCCGGGCAGCTTTTATTCAAATTATCAAAACAAATTTCAAGAAAATCATAAGAAACCTTCTCATTTCTCTCCAGAAACCAGAAAGAATAATTATCAAGTAAAAACGGAAATTTAAGAATATCTAAAATTTAAATTGCAAACCGACAGTTTTTTTCTATTTTTTATATTTTTATCATTAAAAACAAACAAGACATGAAACAAGATAAAAAAGCCGAGCAAGCCAATCCAATGAAAGTTATCTTCAATTACAACAATGTCTTCTTTAGTTTCTACTACGATGATACTCATGGTTGCATCCATCGCTCGCGGGAATTTGCTATGAATTATGTTTATTCAGGCGAAATGTTATTAGATAATGGAAAAGAACAGATTCATGTAGGAAAAGGCGAATGCGTCTTTATCCCACGCGACCATCATATCACAATGTACAAACGAACGTTCAAAGGAGAACGCTATTGTGGCATATTCCTGATGTTCACACGCAATTTCCTTAAAGAGATGTATACCAAGTTTGAACAATACAAAATGCCTGCCAATACGCCCAAGTTCAATAATGGAGTGATAAAACTTCCAAAAACCGCGGAAATAACCAGCCTCTTCGCTTCGATGACCCCTTATTTCAATCTGGAGGTAAAACCGCAAGATGACCTTATGCAACTGAAATTACAAGAAGGCTTATTAGCATTGCTACATATCGACAAACGGTTTGTACCTACACTATTCGACTTCAATGAACCATGGAAAATCGATATCCTCGATTTTATGAACCAAAATTACATGTACGAATTTTCAATGGAAGACTTAGCCCATTATACGGGAAGAAGCTTAGCGACTTTTAAACGTGACTTTAAAAAAGTAAGCGATTTAACACCCGGGAAATGGCTTATCCGAAAACGTTTGGAAGTAGCTTATTCACTAATAAAAGAAGGAGGAAAAACGATAACCGATATTTATACCGAAGTGGGCTTTAAGAACCAATCACACTTTTCAACAGCTTTCAAAAAACTATATGGTGTATCTCCCACCGCTATATCTATATAAAGAAAAAATGACTTGCCTTTATACACAAAACGGGATGAGGTTTTTACAAAACACCATCCCGTTTTCTTATAAAAACCTACGGAAATTTTTACTTATGCGTCTCCACTATTTTCGTAGGAGCCAATTCTATATTGCGTTTTTCTGTTGCTTTTGCCACATTTCTCGCTAAAACCATAAAAGCCTGCCCTGTTGCACTGTTTTCATCCAAAGCAACTGGCTCGCCACTGTCTCCATGTTCACAAATACTTTGTACTATAGGTATCTGTCCAAGCAATGGAACATGTAATTCTTCTGCCAAATGCTTTGTCCCTTCCTTGCCAAAAAGATAATATCTATTTTCAGGTAACTCGGCAGGAGTAAACCAAGACATATTTTCTACCAAACCCAAAATAGGAACATTTACCTTATCGTTCATATACATATTAATACCTTTTCGTGCATCCGCCAATGCAACTTCTTGAGGAGTACTGACAATTACAGCACCCGTTATAGCCAAAGTTTGCAACAAAGTCAGATGAATATCACTCGTTCCGGGAGGTGTATCTAAAATAAAATAATCCAATTCTCCCCATTTTGCGTCTCCAACCAATTGCTTTAATGCATTGCTGGCCATCCCTCCTCTCCACAAAGTAGCCTGATCAGGATCGACAAAAAAGCCTATCGACAATATTTCTATTCCATATTTTTCAATAGGAACAATCAAATCTCGCCCCTCAACAGTTTCTGCATAAGGACGCGCGTCTTCAACATGAAACATCTTAGGAATGGAAGGTCCGAAAATATCGGCATCCAACAGACCGACCTTATAGCCTAATTTTGAAAGAGAAATTGCTAAATTTGCTGCAATCGTCGATTTCCCAACGCCTCCTTTTCCTGAAGATACGGCAATCACATTCTTCACCTGCGGTAACATTTTCCCGGGTTCCGGTCGCGCTGCTTGCCTACTTTCGGTAGCAATATGCACCTCAACATCTTTCGAAATATATGTATGGATTGCTGTTTCTGCCGATTTTACAACCGATTTCATAAACGGATCGGTAGTCTTTTCAAATACAAGCGAGAAACTAACTTTCATTCCTTCTATTCGAATATTATCTGCTACCATTTCAGCTTCCACAATATTTTTCCCGTTTCCCGGATAACGCACAGTAGCCAATGCGTCAAGAATCAACTTCGGATATAATGTCATACTCATTATCTATCAATTTATTTACTTGTTGCCAAACCACTACGTTTACTGCGATTATAACTCCGATAATCATCTAACTCTATTTCTATATCGGGTTCACACAAAACGCCGTTTTGCGGAAGTTTGAATTTAATATATTTTATATTCAATCCCCTGTCCAACCATTGTTGCTCATAATAAGTCCGGATACTTAAAATATCATCAGCCAACCCCGAATGATATAAATCATCGGTTATCAACTCTATCGGCAAATGATTTAGTTCAATCATACTCTTCGTATAAACAAACATGAAATTGCTGTCTGTCTTCAAATGAACAATACCATCCGGTACTAAGAATTTACGATAACGCTCCATAAAATAGGTAGAAGTCAAACGTTTCGTCACTTTCTTCATCTGCGGATCGGAAAAAGTCAACCAGATTTCACTTACTTCACCCGTTGCAAAAAAACGATCGATTATTTCAATATTGGTACGTAAAAAAGCCACGTTTTTCATGTTTTCACGCAAAGCATCTGTAGCTCCTGTCCACATACGTGCTCCTTTAATATCAACTCCGATAAAGTTCTTATTGCTATAACGTCGTGCCAAACCTACCGTATATTCTCCTCTACCACAGCCAAGTTCCAGCACTATAGGATTATCATTTTTAAAGAAATCTTGATTCCATTTCCCTTTCATTTCAAAAGGTACATCACCCACTATTGAATAAGGATACTCAAACACATGCGGATAACTTGCCATATCTGCAAATTTAGCCAGCTTACCTTTACCCATCTATCGCTATCTGATTGTTCATATAAAATTTATAATTCGGATATTTTCAACTCTCTTATCGAACTTGAATAACTAAATAACGCGAAACACTCCAGAATTGACTTGGATTGGTTACTTTCAATGTTACCTGTCCTTTATCATCTTTCTCGAAAACATACGAACCCTCCGGATGAGTTGTCAACAACTGAGCCCGTTTAGAATACAACTTGAATACTTTATCTTTACGTATATCTATTTCAGTGAAATAATCTTTATTAAATTCATCATCTTTTAATACGTCTCCACCTTTCAGAATCTTTTGATCTTTCAATTCCGATTTCGTTCCAAATACATACCATGCAGCATTCAATGCCTTATCTTGTGCTGCCACAGTTTGAGATTTTGCTTCATTTTCCGCAGTCAATTCATCAACATTTTTATTTAAATCGGCAACAGCCTCATCCAATTCTGCGATACGGATATTCTTTGAAGCCAATTCCTGCTGCAACGTTTGAATTTGTTGTTCTTTTGCTGCCAGTTCAGCAGTCATATTTTCAATTGCCTTTTTCAATTGTTCCGACTGCATTTTACTGTTTTTCAATTGTTGCTCCAATTTTGCAATCTGCTCACGATTAGACTGCAATTTCTCGCTAATAAAACGGATATCTTCTCTAATTTTATCGACACTCGACTTGCTTTCTACTGCATTACCTTGCAAATCGACACGATTTTCAGCTTCATTAATTTCGCGGAACCCTTCTTGTATTTCATTGAATGAGCCCATAATTTCATCGAGTTCTGCATCACGATTGGATAACTCAAGCATCAACGAATCATTTTGAACTTGCAAGGCACTTTTTTTCTGTCCTAACTGGTCGCACGACACTAAAAAACTTGCAACACATAATGAAAATAAAATAACTTTTTTCATAACTTTATCATATTACTAATTTTACATTCTTACTTTTCATTCTTCTTTTCCAGAAACAACAATAACGATTTCACCTTTAGGTTCTTTCTCGGTAAAATGGGCAATAACCTCGCTTAATGTCCCTCGCACACTTTCTTCGTGAACTTTAGATATCTCACGACATACGGAAACTTTTCTATTTTCACCAAAGAAAGCTACAAACTGAGTTAATGTTTTTACCAGACGATAAGGCGATTCATAAAATATCATGGTACGTCTTTCTTCTTGCAGCATTTTCAAACGTGTGAGCCGACCTTTCTTCTGTGGTAAAAAGCCTTCAAAACAAAAACGCTCGTCCGGCAATCCTGAAGATACGATAGCCGGGACAAAAGCGGTAGCTCCGGGCAAACACTGTACCTCAATTTCATTTTTCACACATTCACGTACCAACAAAAAGCCCGGATCGGAAATGCCCGGTGTGCCAGCATCGGATATCAATGCAATGGTTTCCCCTACCTTCAATCGGTTGATGATTCTTTCAACAGTCTGATGTTCATTGAATTTATGATGAGACTGCATGGCATTTTTTATTTCATAATGTTTCAACAATATCCCTGAGGTGCGTGTGTCTTCTGCCAAAATTAAATCGGCTTCTTTCAAGATACGCACAGCACGGAACGTCATATCTTCCAGATTCCCAACAGGAGTTGGTACGACATATAGTTTTCCCATTACGTTTCACCGTTTATATTTAATGAAAACAAAGGTAGAAAGATTTTGATTCCAAAAGTTAAAATCCTCCAATATTTAACAGATGTTGTCTTTTATAACTTTATAAAAAGACTTTTTAGGAACATCCCCAAACAATATCGACAATAAAACGACAAAAAGCCCATGGGAAATTGAAAAAACATAAGCACATATTCGAATATCTGTCCCGACAAAATATTCAATTTGTCAAAACAATACAAAATATCGGAAAGATAAAAGATTCAACCTCCAATTCCATTTTATTCGCTATTTTTGCCCCCACAAAAACAAAATTCGTATGATACAATTACATTCCAACACCATAGCCCGCCGTTTATTATTCTTTCCTGTTTTTTTCCTCTTTTCCATCTCCTCTCTTTTTGCCGGAGAAGAGAAAACGGATATTGATTACACCCAATATTTAACTTCCGATTCTGCTTTTGCCGCATACTTACGTGCACAAAATATTGCAATAACAAACAATAATAAACTTGAATTGCTCAGTAGCGGACGAAAAAAATTCGCAAGCCTGTTCAGTGAAATCAAAAAAGCAAAACATCATGTTCATTTAGAATATTTCAATTTCCGAAACGACTCCATCGGGAATGCCCTTTTCAACCTGCTGGCACAAAAAGCACAACAAGGTGTTGAAGTCCGTGCCATGTTTGATGCTTTCGGGAATATGTCAAACAATAAGCCTTTAAAAAAACAACAGCTAAAACAATTACGTGAAGAAGGTATAGAAATTGTCAGTTTCGACCCCATAACATTTCCTTACGTCAATCATGTGGCAAGTAGAGACCACCAAAAAATAGCTGTAATAGACGGTATCACCAGTTATACGGGAGGTATGAATATAGCCGATTACTACATTAACGGATTACCCGAAATAGGAGCATGGAGAGATATGCATATCAGCATCAAAGGTCCGGCATCAGAAGAACTTCAGAAAGCATTTCTTTTCACTTGGAACAAGGAAACCAAACAACACATTGAAGGGAAATTTTACTTCCCAATCGACAACGATTCTTTAAAGGCTTTTCCTCAACATGCAGGAGGACAAGTGGCTATCGTACAACGCATCCCTAACATCTCTCCGAAAGCAATGCGCCAAGCCTATATAGCTGCTATTGATGCAGCCAAATATAAAGTCCAAATTATCAATCCCTATTTCACTCCTACAAGAAGTGTCAGACGTGCTTTAAAACGCGCGGCAGCAAGAGGGGTGCGTGTAGAAATCATGATTCCGGGGAAATCGGACATCACTTTCACCCCCGATGCAGCATTTTATACAGCAAACAACCTGCGGAAAAAAGGGCTACACATATATATTTACAATGGAGGATTCCACCACTCTAAAGTAATGATGGTCGATGACCGTTTCTGTACCGTAGGAAGCACGAACCTGAATAGCCGGAGCCTTCGCTATGACTATGAAATCAATGCATTTATTTTCGACCTCCCCATAACAGACCAATTAGTGCAAATATTCCAACAAGACAAGCAAAACAGTACCATCCTCACAAAAGAAGAATATGCCAAACGTTCTCCATGGAAACGCTTTGTCGGATGGTTTGCCCATTTGTTTATCCCTGTACTATAAAAAAGCAACGTTTTGCATCTGCAAAAAAGAATTTATTTCTCCCCTCGAATTGCAACATTTTCATTAATTTTGCATTATATGCGACATACCATAAATACGTATTTATAACATGAAAGTAATAGACTTGATAAAAACGACCAAAGAGACCGCTTTCTCTTTCGAAATATTACCTCCATTGAAAGGTACCGGCATAGAAAAGCTATATGCTACGATTGACACCTTACGTGAATTCAATCCGAAATACATCAACATAACAAACCACAGAAGCGAATATGTTTATACTGAATTGAAGAATGGATTATACGAACGTAGGCGCGTGCGCCGACGTCCCGGCACTGTTGCTGTGGCAGCAGCAATTCACAACAAATACAATATCCCTGTTGTACCACATATTTTGTGTAGCGGATTTACCCGTGAAGAAACAGAATACGTATTACTCGACCTTCAATTCTTAGGCATAACCGATTTGCTCGTGTTAAGAGGCGATAAAGCAAAACATGAATCGACGTTCATTCCTGAGCCCAACGGATATACTCATGCTATAGAACTGGAAAAACAAATCAACGATTTCAATCATGGTATTTTTATTGATGGCTCTCCCATTAAAGCACCGATTCATCCGTTTAGTTATGGGGTAGCCTGTTATCCAGAAAAACATGAGGAAGCCCCTAATATAGAACAAGATATTTATTGGCTAAAAAAGAAAATTGAAGCGGGAGCAGAATATGCTGTAACCCAATTGTTCTACAATAATCAAAAATATTTCGACTTCGTAAAACGGGTACGTAAGGAAGGCATAGACATTCCAATCATCCCAGGAATTAAGCCATTCAGCAAATTATCACAACTGAATGTTATACCCAAAACATTCAAAGTCGATTTGCCGGAAGAATTAACAAAAGAAGTCATGAAATGCCACACCGATGAAGAAACTTTCAACATAGGAGTAGAATGGTGCATTCATCAATGTCGTGAACTGATAGCACAAGGAGTGCCAAGCATACATTTTTATACCGTGGGAGCAACAGAAAGCGTACGACGCATAGCTAAAGAGATATATTAATCATGTTTTTCAAAGATATTATAGGACAAAACGAAGCAAAACAACATCTGTTAGCCCTCATCCATGAAGGGAAAATGCCTCATGCCATGCTCTTTTGCGGAATACAAGGAACAGGTAAATTGCCATTGGCATTGGCAACCGCCAGATATTTATGTTGTGAGAATCCTGATGCAACAGACGCATGTGGGAAGTGTCCTTCGTGTATTAAAATGAATAAATACATTCATCCGGATGTTCATTTTGCATTCCCTATAATAAAGAAAAAAAGTGGACGCGATACAGTTTCCGATGATTTTATCTCCGAATGGCGTGAACTGCTTATCGAATCGTCATATTTTTCTCTATCCGACTGGCTGAGACGTATGAATGCGGAAAACCAACAAGCACAAATCTTTGTAAAAGAAAGTGATGAGATTCAACGTAAATTATCTCTTAAACCCAGTCAAAGCAATAACAAAATTATGATTATATGGCTACCCGAAAAAATGAATGCCGACTGTGGTAACAAGCTGCTTAAATTGATAGAAGAACCTCCTTTCCACACTTTTTTCTTCCTCATAACAGAAAATCCAGATACAGTATTACCGACATTGGTAAGCAGATCACAACGTTTTACAATTCCTCCCTTAGAAGAAAAAGAAATAGCAGACTGGCTAATAAAAAAATACATGCTACAGCATAATGACGCAAACGATATAGCCCACTTATCGGAAGGGAGCGTTCTGAAAGCTATTGAGAATATTCACATAAGTGAAGAAAACAAACTCTTTTTCAATTACTTCACCCAACTCATGCGACTGGCGTATGCACGTAAAGTAAAAGAAATAAAAGAATGGAGCGAACAAATCGCATCCTTAGGAAGAGAAAGACAAAAAAAACTATTGGAATACTTTCAATATATGATACGTGAAAGCTTTGTTTATAACTTTCATTGTACAGATATGATTTATTTGGGTAAAGAAGAAGCTGCATTTACTTCACGCTTTGCCCCTTTCATTACAGAAAGAAATATTTTAAATATAACCGAAGTATTGACAAAGGCACAACAACACATCGAACAGAATGCAAATCCGAAATTTGTTTTTTTCGATAGCGCCTTAAAAATGATATTATTAATTAAACAACGATAAACATTAATAGGATATCACAATTGTTATCGCCAATATTACCAATACCTATTTAATATAATAAAAACGATAACTGTTAATATCCAACTAAACAGCATATATATTATGACAAAATTTATATTAAAAAACGGAAGCGGTTCTTTCAGTTGTAAAGGATGCGGACGACAAAATTCCAAACTGAACACCTACGATTGGCTATCTGATGTTCCTTTCAATGAAAATGAGCAGGATATGGTGGAAGTACAATTCAAAAACACACGAAAAGGATATTATAAAAACAGTAACCACCTAAAATTAGAAAAAGGAGACATTGTTGCTGTTGAAGCTAATCCGGGGCATGACATAGGCACTGTTACCTTAACCGGCAGGTTAGTTCCTTTGCAAATGAAAAAAGCCAATATTAAGCCAGATGCAGAAATCCGCCGTATCTACCGGAAAGCCAAGACAATAGATATGGAAAAATATGAAGAAGCCAAAAAACGTGAGCACGATACGATGATCCGATCAAGACAAATAGCAGCAAACTTAGGACTGCAAATGAAGATAGGTGACGTTGAATATCAAGGTGATGGGAATAAAGCCATATTCTATTATATCGCAGACGAACGTGTTGATTTCCGCCAACTTATTAAAGTTCTGGCAGAGACATTCCGGGTACGCATTGAAATGAAGCAAATCGGAGCCCGCCAAGAAGCCGGACGCATCGGAGGCATAGGTCCCTGCGGACGAGAATTGTGTTGCGCGACTTGGATGACTAATTTCATTTCCGTATCGACTAGCGCTGCACGTTTTCAAGACATTTCTTTAAATCCTCAGAAACTAGCCGGACAATGTGCAAAACTTAAATGCTGCCTGAATTACGAAGTTGATGCATACGTAGAATGCCAGAAACGATTGCCTAGTAAAGAAATTGTTCTTGAAACACAAGATGCAACTTATTATTATTTCAAAGCCGACATTTTAAAAGGAACTATCACATATTCTACAGATAAAAATTTTCTATCCAACGAAATTACAATTCCGGCACGAAGAGCCTTTGAAGTAATCAATATGAACAGGAATGGAGAGAAACCTGAAAAACTTAATGCTGAAGGAGAGCCAACAAGTAACAATTCGAAAGATTTGCTGGAACAAGAAAGTGTGACTCGCTTCGACAAAACCCGTAACGGTAAAAATAAAAATAAGAAAAAGAACGGAGAGAGCAAAAATGCTGCGCCCAATAAAAATGCGAACAACAAAAAGGATGAAACTAAAAACACATCTACCAACGCACAAACGAAGAACGACTCCAACAATACACCAAACGAAAAAGGGCAAAAACAAAATAAAAATCGTGAGCGTGCCAATGAAAAACGTAATGGGAAAGCACCTCAAACAACAAACGAAAAACCGCAAGATGACCGCATAAAAGAGAACAAACCTGCTAAGAATAATCGTAGCCGTCAGAATAAACATAACAAAAAAGATAATACGAACAACAATCGTACAAACAACGACCCAAAAGAGCAAGCCGAAACAAATTCAAACTAAAAAGCAAAGGCTGTAACACAAATGTAATGTACATCATGTTACAGCCTCATTTCTCCTTTCTCAACGTATGAAAATATGTTTTCCCGTACTTCTATAAAAAAAATGCTAAAAATACTGATAAGTACCATTTGCCTTGCTTTTGCGAGTTGCGAGACAAAAACAGCATATCATTATTATCAGTCCATACCATCGAATGGATGGGAACAAACAGATACTTTGATATTTCATTTCCCAACTTCTTTAGTAAGCCATGACTATATGTTATGCTTCGGGATACGCCATTTGCAAAATTACCTTTATAAAGACATTTGGTTAGCAATGTCTACTCCATCCATGCAACATCCGGACACAATACACTTGTATTTAGCGAATCAACAAGGACTATGGAAAGGGAGAGGAACATCCGGAGGAATATATCAATATGCATCAGACAGCATTCCCATTTCACTGCTCAAATCAGACAGCACATTAAGAATCTGGCACATAATGCAAGATACCTCTCTACACAATATATCTGATATAGGAATCCGTTTAATGCTCGCGGGCACTATCTATACGAAGAAAGATAAATAACAGTATTGTAAAACCCCATAAAGAAGAACCGCCATAACTAAAAAAAGGCAAAGGTATCCCAATTACCGGAGTAAGTCCTAATACCATCCCGATATTGATAAACAAGTGAAAAAATAAAATACTAGCAACACAATAACCATAAACACGCCCAAAACGGGAAGATTGTCTTTCCGACAAATAAATCAACCGCCATATTAATGTTGCAAAGAGCAATATAACAATTGATGCCCCTACAAAGCCTTGCTCTTCACCCACTGTACAAAAAATAAAATCGGTATCTTGCTCGGGCACATATTTCAATTTTGTCTGGGTTCCATTTAAAAAACCCTTTCCCCAAAAGCCACCGGAGCCTATCGCTATTTTACTTTGATTCACATTATACCCGGCACCTGTAGGGTCGTTTTCCATACCCAACAACACTTTTATACGAATTTGCTGATGTGGTTCCAATACATTATTAAATACATAATCGATGGAATAGAAAAAGCCTATTGAACCTACAGCAAACAATAATATATAAAGATAATTACGGATACGTTCATGCAAAAAACAATAAACTAAATATCCGCATAAAAGAACAAACAATGCACTCTGCACATAAACAACATCAAAAGGAATAACATATACAGAAAACAACAATCCAAGCAACGTACCTCCCAATCCAAACAATAATACGTATCTTACCGGTTTTTTACTGTCCTTACAATATGCTTTTATCAACAACGCACAAAATAAAAAGACCAATGCCAATACCGAAAATTCCCCCCATGAAGTATATCCATCGTCCATCAAATCGGAACGGAAACGAATTCCTACAATAAAGTAAACAACAGCGCATACACCAGAAAAAAGTATCGAACCTGTCATCCCTTCCCTATATAAAACCAAGAAGAAAGATAAATAAACCAATGCCGAACCGGTTTCTTTTTGACAAACAATCAAAAACATAGGAACTAAAATAATTGCCAATGCCGTCGACATATTTTTCCACCTGTCCATAGAAAAAGTATATTCCCCCATAAACTTCGCCAAAGCGAGTGAAGTCGCAAATTTCGCAAATTCTGCAGGTTGAATACTTACAGGCCCCAATACAATCCATGAGTTAGATCCTTTTATCTCATTTGGATTAAAAATAGTTCCAAACAGTAACAAAATCATCAATCCATAAATCAGATAAGCATAAGTCTCATATAAACGCTCTTCCAACATAAGTAAAACGAAACCAAGCACAAACGAACAACAAATCCACACCAGTTGTTTCCCCGCCCGCGTTGAGAAGTCAATAAAATCAGGCTCACCGTAATCGTAACTTGCGCCACAAATACTAAACCATCCGCAAACAACGAGAAGAACATAAAGAGCGATTGCCCACCAATCAATGGTTTTCCATAAACTATCTTTCCTGTATACCATAATCGATTCTCCGGTTTTGAATATCTGTAGCCAATATTTCGTCTTCTTCTGTCAATTTGCCCGTCAAATATTTTTCTATCATCAGACGTCCGATAGGAACACCATACGTAGCTCCCCATCCTCCATTCTCTACATAAACAGCAATTGCAATCTGGGGATTATTCATTGGAGCAAATCCCATAAATGCAGAATGGTCTTTCCCTTGGTTTTGTGCAGTCCCTGTTTTCCCACATATTTCCAACTCTGGAATGTTCGCCAATCGGCATGTCCCTTCAAGTACTGCATTGCGCATTCCTTGAACCACTTCTTCATAATGTGCTTTTTCTACTTTTGTGTAATGAGGTGTTGTATAAATTGAATCGAGTACTTCACCCTCTATGCCTTTTACCACATGCGGTGTAATATAATATCCTCGATTGGCGATAGTTGCCCCAAGATTAGCTATTTGAAGAGGAGTTGCCGTCACTTCTCCTTGACCAATGGCTATACTTATTACAGTCAATCCGTTCCATGAACGACGATATACCTTATCATAAAACTGTGCATTGGGAATCATTCCGCGCTTTTCACCAGGCAAATCAATACCCAATTGATACCCGAATCCCATCGAAACCATATAATCACGCCATGTATTCATTGCAGTCTGAACAGACCCATATTTCTGACGAGCACCAATCATGTGATACAATCCCCAACAAAAATATCCATTACAAGACGTTGCAATTGCCGGGAGCAACGACAATGGAGAAGAATGACTATGACATCCTACATGCAATCCACGATAAGAAAAGCCACCAACACAAGAATACGATGTAGATGCTGTGATAATTCCTTCTTGCAAATAAGTAAGAGCCTGTGTCGTTTTAAACGTAGACCCGGGTGGATATGTCCCCATAATCGCTCGATTCAACAAAGGCTTCCACGGATCACGAGACATTTTTAAATGATTCTTTCCTCGCTCTCTCCCAATCATTAAATGCGGATCGTAAGAAGGAGATGATACTAAACATAAAACTTCGCCAGTAGATGGCTCTATTGCAACAATACTGCCTATTTTACCTTCCAACAAACGTTCTCCCAGCTGTTGAAGTTCTATGTCTATACTCAATGTCAAATTCTTTCCTGCCACAGGAGGCTTATCAAATTTTCCTCCCATATAATTACCTTGTACGCGCCCATACGCATCGCGCAATAAAACTGTCACACCTTTCTCCCCGCGCAATTGTTTCTCATAAAACCGCTCAACACCCAATTTGCCAATAAAATCACCTCCTTGGTAATAATCATCTGCATCAATCTCCGATTTCGAAACTTCACCTATATCTCCTAAAATATGTGCTCCAACATTATAATTGTACTGGCGGATGGTACGCCGCTGAATATAAAACCCAGGAAATTTGAACAATTTCTCTTGAAAGATTCCACAATCCTCGACCGACAATTGAGTAAGGAATACTTGATTTGTATAAGGAGAGTATCCCGGATTTAATTTCCGGTCTTTCAAATCATGCAAACGACGACGAACAAATTCCGGAGTCAACTTTAAAGTTTCACACAAATCAACCGTATCAAGGGAAGTCATTTCTTTCATTACTACCAAAATATCATAGGCAGGCTGATTAAAGACTAACAATCTCTCATTCCTATCGTATATTACTCCTCTGCTAGGATATTGTATCTGACGCAAAAAAGCATTACTGTCGGCGTTTTTCTTATAATCATCATTTACAATCTGTAACACAAACAAGCGAACGATAAAAAGAATAACTACACCAAAAACAGCTCCACCTATAATATATGCCCTACGTGAAAGACGATAATCTTTGTCCATTACTTATTCCTCCTTATGCTATCGATACAAATCATCAAAACAACCGAAGTTATTGTACTTGTTATAACTCTAAAAAAAAGAGGCACTATTTGCACAAAAGAAAACGTATCTATAAGCTGAACGATGAAAACATGAAGAAATGTTCCAAACAATAAATAACGTAAAAAAGGAGAAAAATTCATGGAAATAATACTTGGGCTTATTTCCTCATTCACGTCTCTGGTAAGTAAAACATCTAATAACTTAGGGCGTATAAAAGCTAAAAATGTAGATGCTGCTGCATTAATACCAGGAGTGTTACTAAATATATCTACACAAAGACCTAATAAAAAAGACTGTAACAATAGCGATTTTCTGGGAACACCTGTATTTATAATAAAAATATAATAGATATAGCATATGGGCATTGCATATCCTCCAATATGCACATGATTAAGTATCAGAACTTGAATCAAAATCAGAAATACAAACCATACCAACCGATGCACAAACCACATAAACCTTTCTTATTTTATACTATCTTCAAGCATTGTTTGCTCTTTACGATTTTGATAATCAATTACACACACATTATCTAACCGTGCAAAATCAGTAAACAACTTCACCTGCAAACGATATGACAATCCATCATGACTGTCTTTTATTTCATTTATTGTACCAACAGGAATGCCTTCAGGAAAAACAGCACTATACCCACTTGTCACAATAGTATCACCTAAAGAAAATTCTGAATGTCTGGGAATATCTTTCAGCCAAACCTTATCAGATGCACCCCCCTCCCATTTTAATGTACCGACGTAATTTGTGCGTTGTATTTTACAACTAATATTACTTTTCGAATTCAATATAGGCAAAACAATCGCAAAATGAGAAGAAGTTTTATAAACAATACCAATAATACTTATTCCATTTATCACACCCATTTCCGGATACACCCCATCTGAACATCCCTTATCTATAGTTACATAATTATCCTTATGCACAATACTGCTATTTACAACTTGTGCATTTATCAATGCATAATTATCAACCATATGAAGAATCTTTTCTACCGATACAGAGTCCCATGATGATTGATATAAAGCTTTCTTCAATTGCTCCACTTGTAACTCCAACTCTGCATTCCGATATGTCAATTTACGATTTGCATCATGCAAGCCAAAATATGACGTAACATTCGAAACCGTAGCATACAAAGAACCTACTACACTATTGGCCGAAGTAAACAATACACTTCCCTGATAATTATTAAATCTAAATAACAAGACAAAACTGACTACTTCCAATAAGATGAAAAGCAGCCAGTAATCGTATTTCAATAAGAAATTCAATAAAGTGCGCATAATAAACTTATCGCATCAAGAATTGGAAACGATCAACATTCTTCAATGCTATTCCTGTCCCTTTTGCCACGCTAAGTAAAGGTTCTTCAGCTATATGGAAAGGAATATTAATTTTATCAGTCAATCGCTTATCAAGCCCACGTAACAAAGCACCTCCTCCTGCCAAATAAATTCCATTACTTACGATATCTGCATACAATTCTGGTGGAGTATGTTCCAAGGCACTTAAAATAGCGGTTTCTATTTTCGCTATACTTTTCTCTAAACAATGAGCTATTTCCTGATAACATACAGGAACTTCCATTGGCAAAGCCGTTATCCTGTTCGGTCCACGTACCACATAATCTTCTGGTGCGTCATCTCCCAAATCTGTTAATGCTGCGCCTACATGTATTTTTATCCGTTCAGCCATGCGTTCACTTACTCTCACATTATGCTGGCGGCTCATATATTCTTGAATATCCGCTGTCAAATCATCTCCTGCAATACGAATGGAATTATTTGAGACAATACCTCCCAAAGAAATGACAGCAATTTCAGTAGATCCACCACCTATATCAACAATCATATTACCTTCAGGAGCTTCCACATCCAATCCAATACCAATAGCTGCCGCCATTGGCTCAAAAATCAGATAAACATCACGCCCTCCTGCATGTTCCGCACTATCTCGTACAGCACGCAATTCCACTTCAGTCGACCCAGAAGGAACACCTATCACCATACGTAAGGAAGGTGTAAATAAGCGGCGTCCGCTATTCACCTTTTTAATCAATCCACGCATCATTTGTTCACATGCATTAAAATCGGCAATCACGCCATCACGCAATGGACGAACAGTGCGAATATTTGGATTTTCTTTTTCATACATCAACTTCGCCCGTTCTCCCACTGCAATCATCTTATCCGTTCGACGATCCAATGCAACGACAGACGGTTCATCAACAACAATTTTATCATTACTTAAGATGATGGTATTTGCTGTACCAAGATCCATTGCTATTTCCTGTGTAAAAGAAAATAATCCCATTTTAAATTAAGAAATTGATTAACCTAAAATTTTATTTGCCTTCAAACCACTTATGAATGGCCGTATCATAAGATGAAGAAACACCGAAAGCTTCACAAGCTAATTGCTTACGTTCTTCGCGTGTTGTTTCCGCACCTCTTTCCTTTAAAATATTAAGCAATGCTGCATATTGTGTTTTACTAGCCACAATGACTACATCATTAAAATTCTTTGCAGCAGCACGAATTAAAGATATTCCACCTATATCTATTTTTTCTATAATATCTTGTTCAACGGCACCTGAAGCCACAGTATCCTCAAATGGATAAAGATCGACAATTACCAAATCGATTTCTGGTATTTCATACTGTTGAACCTGCTTTTGGTCTTCATCTAAAGATCGGCGACACAAAATTCCTCCAAAAACTTTTGGATGAAGCGTTTTCACGCGACCGCCTAAAATAGAAGGATAACCGGTCAAATCTTCTACGGCTGTACACTTATATCCCAAGGTCTCAATAAAATGACGCGTTCCTCCTGTTGACAAAAAAGTCACACCATCATCCGCCAAACGTTGAATTATTTCATCCAAACCATCTTTATGATAAACAGAAATCAATGCTGTTTTTATTTTCTTCACTTCTGACATTCTTTCAAAATTTAAATTGTTAGTATTTGGACACAAAGTTAAGAAATTCCTATCTATTAATTGCATTAACAGCATACGAAATTATCTTTCTTTTATTTTGTAACACTTTTGTAATATCTATTAAACTTATTTTCCCTAATTTTGCACATAAAATTAACGAACAACAATATGGAAACTGTTTATTTAGGAATTGTGATATTCCTTTTTATGCTAGCGGTGTTCGACTTGCTGGTTGGTGTCAGTAATGATGCTGTAAATTTCATGAACTCGGCTGTAGGCGCAAAGGTTGCCAAATTTCGTACGATTATTATCGTAGCGGCTGCAGGTGTCTTTTTAGGAGCCATTATGAGTAATGGCATGATGGATATCGCCCGACATGGTATCTTTCAACCTTCAAATTTCAGTTTTTATGAAATCATGTGTATCTTGTTGGCTGTGATGGTCACTGATGTGGTACTGCTAGATGTTTTTAACACGTTAGGGCTTCCCACTTCTACTACAGTCTCTATGGTCTTCGAGCTATTAGGAGGAACATTTATCCTGGCTATTTTACGAATTGCAAGCGACAGCAGTTTATCTTTAGGAGACATGATGAATACAGAAAAAGCATTTTCTGTCATTATGGCCATCTTCCTTTCTGTTGCTATTGCCTTTGTTGCCGGTACAATAGTACAATACATTTCCCGACTTATTTTCAGTTTCAATTACAAGAAACATCTGTCATGGACTATCGGCATATTCGGAGGCATCTCCACTACAGCACTTGCATATTTCATTTTAATACAAGGATTAAATAGCTCACCTTATATTTCTGCCGATACATTAGCATGGATCAACAGCCATAACACAATATTGATTTTAGGATGTTTCGTCTTTTTTACTTGCCTAATGCAAATTTTACATTGGTGTAAAGTAAATGTATTCCGTATCATTGTTTTATTAGGTACATTTTCATTGGCATTGGCTTTTGCCGGGAACGATTTAGTAAACTTTATTGGAGTTCCTTTAGCCGGTTACTCATCTTACATGGACTATGTAGCCAATTCCAATGGCGCAGGCATTCATGACTTCATGATGTCATCATTGATGTCGTCTGCCAAGACACCTATGATATTCTTGTTTTTATCAGGTTTGGTAATGGTTTATGCATTGGCAACATCGAAAAAAGCGCAAAATGTAATTAAAACCTCTGTTGACTTGTCTCGTCAAGAAGAAGGCGATGAAATGTTCGGTTCATCGGCTATCGCCAGAACCCTTGTACGCCGTGCCACTGCTTTCAATGATTTCTTAATAAAAGTAATTCCGGAAAGTGTCCGTAAATGGATAAACAACCGATTTAACAAAGACGACGCAATTTTGGAAAATGGTGCTGCATTCGATTTGGTACGCGCTTCAGTCAATTTGGTTCTTTCCGGATTACTGATTATTATCGGTACAACCATGCAACTACCATTATCTACCACATATGTTACTTTTATTGTAGCAATGGGTACTTCACTTTCCGACCGTGCATGGGGGCGTGAAAGCGCTGTTTATCGTATCACTGGCATGTTCTCTGTTATTGGTGGATGGTTCATCACTGCTTTTGTCGCGTTTTTCATCTGTGCCATTGTCACCCTCATTATGTTCTATACCAGCTTCGTTGGCATGTTCATCTTTATCTGTGTTGCTGTATTCTTATTGGTTAGAAGCAACATCAAATTCAGCGAAAAGCAAAAAGCGGAAAAACAAGACGACATATTCAAACGTATGATGTCTACCAAAGATAAAAATGAAGTTCTTACATTACTCCGCCAACATGTAAGAGAAACGTTAGCCGAATATATCGACTATACAGAAAAGACTTATATGCAAGTAACCGATGGTTTCATCAATGAAGATCTAAAGAGTTTGAAAAAAGGATTGAACTCATCAGAAGAAAAACGCAAGATGCTGAAAAAACGCCGTCGGAAAGAGATACTCGGATTACGCCGTATCCCTATCGCAATCGCAATCGAAAAGAACACATGGTTCCATTTGGGAAGTAACAGTTGCGAACAAATGTTATACTGCTTGAAACGCATATGTGAGCCATGCAAAGAGCATGTCGATAATAACTTCAACCCACTTTCCAAGGATTGTGTCACCAGTTTCCTTCCTATCCGCGAAGAACTTTGCAAACTGATGGAAAGTACACGAACCGACATTGAAAATAACAATTATGCCGATGCCGATGATATCCTTGTAAAAGGTGATGCCTTGAAAAATAAGATATCTGCTTTACGCAAAGTCCAAATGAACAGTTTACAAGAAACAGACAATGCTGGTCTGAAAGCGTCATTGGTATATTTAAATATTCTGCAAGAAACACAAGAATTAGTTAGTATATGGCGCCACTTACTTCGTGCAAGCCGTTTCTTCCAAGCAGACTATGTTCCACAAGAAGCACAAATTCTTAGTTTAACAGAATAAGATTTCTTATTTTCTACATATAAAAAAGTCCGGTTCAAACCGGACTTTTTTGTTCTTTCCTCTTTTTAATTATATACGGCACATTCTACAATCAATCGTTTTTCTTTATCGCATATCTGCACATAAAAAAATTCCCCAAAGCTACAGCTTTGGGGAATTGACATTTACTTCAAAAAGATATTTATCAGAAGCCTCTACCCGGATTTCTCATGATTTCCGGAGATATGCGAAGCATTTGTGCTGCAAATGAAGGCGGAGTATATGGAGTTTCTCTACCCGAACCATAATTGGCCGCTTTACCCGGATAAATAGTACGCACATCGATGGTCCTAGTTACATTATCTTCGAAGATATTGATCACACCATCTCTGCTGCCATCTGCACCCGGAGCCGATCCCCACGGATTACGCATAGAGAACAAAGCACCTTCGGCTGCCGAATACATAAATGTATATGCATGAGCGGTTACTGTACTTCCACTTCCATCGGGAGCAGGAAGGTCCGGAGTATTAAATCCACCGACTGTAATCATACCTGTTTTCAACAGATATTTCACAGCATGTTCCAATTCATCTTTTGTCAATGCATTCGGGGCAAAAGCGAAACTATTGCCCTCGCCGGTAAATAAAGGAGCCACATGTTCACTACCAATACCACCCACATTTTCATTGCATTTATAAATTGCCTGCCATTTCATCATTGCTTTTTCAAGCACAGTAGACCATGTTGCTTTATTATTCTTTCCGGTACAACAGTTCATATTTCCATTACTATCGGCTAAGAACTTCGAGTTGACACAGACCTGTACAGGTTGTCCCATCGGGTCGAACATATCGACAGTAAAGGTTCCATCACCATTGTCGGTAATGATGTCTTTAATGAAATCGGGATAGAGATATGCAAACGAGCCGAAAATAGCCAATGCACAACAATTACCAATGCCATGCTGGTTGACATCTGCAGGAAGCGGATCGCCAAAAGGATACAACTCAACTTTAAATTTCTGATAAGTCCATCCATCATTATAAAAATTCTTCGGTTCATTTGCAGGGTCTAACAACCAAGCACGGTCTTCATCGGTAGTCTGATGCCTGTTCTCGAAATGAGTACCCATTGGGGTAACAGTACTTGTCGACCATCCGCTGGTTTTATCCATCAGGTCATCAATATCTGTCAGTTCGTATCCGATAGCCCATTCTGCCAATTCAATGGCATCACCGCCACCATTCTGCGTAATTTCCAACCGGAAGTATTGAATATTCTTTTTCGTTTCATCCAAATCATATCGTTTTTGTTCGCCGCGTGCAGCAAATGTCTGATCGGTTTGAGCATCGATTCGCGACCATCCGCCACCTATGTATCCGAACAAATTCCACGAAACCGGATCATTCTGCACATCTCCATCAGAAGAAGTCAATGTATAGTAGTTGACATCCTTGGCTGCGTCTGCCCTCCATTCCACATAAACCGTATTATGTCCGGTAACAAACTTTGTCGACAAGTCGCCATCGAACAATTTGGTCACATCCTGTCCTTCGGGGGAATCGCTATATTGCGATACAGCAGTTCCTGCAGTCAACATGGTAGGAGTATAGTCTACCCTTGCTTCATAAGGAGCATCAATATCTACTGCACTTTCTGCATCGATCAATTTCCACTCCGCGATTTCTGTAGAAGAAGCTCCGTTATTGTACGTAACCTCCAATTTATAATTTTTATAAGCGGTCTCATTTGCCAGCATGTATTTTGCTTCCTTATTCGCATCTAATTTCTGACCGGTTTGTTTATCAAGCAAAACCCATGCATCTTCCTCATCTGCATTCGATCCATACAGGTTCCAAGCAATAGGACGTTTATTCTCTGTCTCCGTAGCCATCAATGTATAAGCACCCATCACAACTTCTTCCGTACCTTGCCACACAACATAAAAACGTGCATGGTTGGTAGAATAATAAGTTCTCGGGTCATTATCGATCATGCGTTGTATCGGCGAATCTCCATACTGGGCGATAATGGTTCCCCCCGTCGGCATGTTAGGATTTTCACCTATGGTATACGATGTGTTTGGGTTTGAAGGAGTCTGGGATGGTGCGGAAGACTGTCCCGGATCGTTGTCGTCCGAGCAAGCACCAAACAATAATAAAGAAGAAACAACTAAACATCTGTACAGTATTTTTCTCCCTTTACGCGAAAAAATACCTTTTCGGTTTTTCTGTAATACTTCCATGTGTTTTTAGTTTTAGGTTAATAATAAAGATTTTAAATAAAGCCCGTATTTACAAAGGCATAGCAAAATTATAAAACTTATCAAATAATATTACAATCGTATTACAAATTATAATTATTTAGCAAAGCCACATAAAAAAACAAGGCGAGCATATAAATTTGTATGCTCGCCTCACCTTAATTAATATTTCTTTTATTTCACTATTTTCACCAGTAAGGTTTTCCCTTTCAATACACCTTTTGTATCATACATTTCCGACTTTACCAAACCGATATTCTTGGCATACCATTCGGTGACACGCACTGTTTCTGTTTTCAACAATATCTTGGTACGTTTCAAATAGGAGATTTTTACACAATCGAACTTCCCTGCGGTTGTACTCACATTTTCCTTGCCCATATATGCAGCACCAGAAACTGTAATATCGTTGCGAAGCATGTTTTGTATCAAAGAATACGAACGGTCGGACATACTCTCTCCGGCTTTCGCGCCATCTACAAGCTCAAAAGTATTGTCGCCTTTCCATTTCAACTCATCTGCCATCGCATCGTGTGCCTTTTGGTCGTACTTAGCCGGGTCTAAATCTGAATTAATGTAAGGTCCGTACATTAAGTCTTCCTTACATATTGTTTTCCCACCATCGTATGTCCAGTCAACTAATGTATAACTGGTATTGTTTTTCAACTTTGTTGTCACAATTTTCGTCATGTAACGTGCGCTGACTTGTGTCCCGTCTTGCTTTACATTAGTAACAGTTGCTGTTTCGTCCGATGTACTTTGTCCTACCTCATCATAATTCACATAATGCAACTCCACACCTTCGTTTGTACAAAAATACTGTGCCTGCATCGTATGACAGATCAATAAAGCCGCAATAAACAAACTCAATTTTCTCATAATTTCCTCTGTTTTTATATTAATGCAGGCAAACGTACTAAAATTTTTCCACAAACGCCATGAGATTTCAGGAAAAACATCGGCACGTTTTTCACAAAATCTCTACAGGAAAATATTTTTTATCTGTAAATTTGCAGCAACTAAATATAATAAGGAAAACATGGGGATATTATCATCGTTGTTCGGAGGCAGCAAAACCGACGAAAACAGACAGGAAAAACAAGACAAAAAAAATTTTGAAATACTGAAATACGATGGGATGCGTGCACGCAACATGCATCAGTTGGGATATGCCATCAAATGCTTCGAACAGGCTTCCGCCATACAAGAAGACAACGAAACGCTGCAAGAATTAGCAAATGCCTATATACAAACAGGACGCATAGACGATGCCCGTATCACACTCGACCGGTTAATCGACATCAATCCCGACGATATCCAACTATACCTTTCGCTCGCCCAAGTGTGCTACATGCAAGAAGATTATGAAAGTATGCTCAATGCAGCGGGACAAGCTATCAATATCGATGAGACCAACGCCTATGCATACTATGCAGCGGGACAAGCAGAACACGGATTGAAAAACGACCTGCAAGCCATTGTAATGCTTACCAAAGCCATTGCACACGATGAGCATTTCACCAGAGCTTACTTGCTTCGGGGAGAGATATTATGGGAAATGAACCAACTGAAAGAGGCTGCCGATGACGCCGGACTGGTGCTTTCCACCGATTCGGACAATGAAGATGCACTGCTTCTTATGGGAAAAATCCAAATAAGCTCAAGGCTTTTGCAAGAAGCAGAAACCTCTTTCAATAAAATATTGGAAATTAATCCATTCAATGAAAAAGCTTACTTGTTGAAAGGGAAATTACTGAGCGAGCAGAACGAACTGGACAAAGCCATTGAACTTTATACGGAAGGCTTGGAGCTAATGCCACAAAGCACCGTTTTTTATCAAGAACGCGGGCACGTCCGTCTGCTGAAAGGAGATAAAGAAGGGTCTATTGAAGATATGAAAAAAGCAATAGAACTGAATCCGGAGCAAGAAAAATCAATCAATGGAGAATTTAAGAATTAAGGAAGAACCCATTTATCCTCTATTTATTGTTACACTTTGTTGCCCACAAAATCTTATTA
>DXCG01000085.1 GCA_019116145.1 Candidatus Phocaeicola gallistercoris | reverse complement strand
GGCCAAAGGAAAAACTGAATTTCCAAACATCGGCTGAATGCTTTTTCAAAAATATTTCGTAATGTTGCACTCGCTGGTTGACTCTGCCAAAGCTACAATTTGATACACCTAAATTGTGTTTTTTCAAAAATATTTTGTAATGTTGCACTTGCTGTTGGACTCTGCAGCTGTCATATCGGGCACTCGGATGGCCTGATAATCAGCCTTAGGCATATCTTTTATTGTGTATAATTTTTTCTTATCGGCGAAATCTGCTTGATTAGCTCCTTCGAATACGCCTTCTTGCATACGGTATAGCATAGATTGGTCCAGCCCTATGTCGGTTACGATTGCGATCTCTCTGTTCGTTGGGTCAGTTGAGAATATATGCAATATTCCCGATTCATCTATCCTAAAGGGATAACCTATTGCCGTATAATGTCCGTCTGAAAAAGAAACGGGCAAGTAGGTTACTCTGTTTCCGATATGAGTGAAGCGGATTTTCCCTGCAATAAGTTCGCCTTTATCTACTATGCACGAAGCTTCTTTACCGAATGACAAAAGATAAACCGTATGCGCCGCGTCTGTTTGTACGGCAGGAAGTTTTGGTATGTCTACACAGTAAGTACAATTGGCATATTCGTTCGAAACGTCTTTCATATAAGGATTGGCAAGTTCATCGGGGAGATTTGCTTTGTCTTTTCCGTCTGTTTGCTGTTTGGCATACATCGTGCGGTATACTTTGCTTTTGGCTAACCGTGTGCCTAAATGAGTTTCTCCGGGATTAGTTTCTGTTCCCATAAAAGAAATGTGCCTTCCTGTACTGTCACATACGGAGTTCCATGAATGACCGACGATTCGGTTAGGCCATTGCAGCGTGAAGTCTTGTGATACGGGGATGCCTAAGGCACGCATTACGAATACAGCCAAAGCTCCCATTTCATCACAGGTGCCTCTGGGCGTACTCATCAGCATTGAATAGTTCATGGCTGGCATGGGGTAACTTACCCATGCGAAAGTCGGTAGCAGGCGGTTTATCCGGCAACAGGCTTCTACCACCGATATTTCCGGATGTTCCTTGAAATAAGCCAATTGGTCATCGAAAGCGGCAAGTACTTTGCCGCGCCAGTCTTCTAAAGGTTCTTTACCTACACGGTAAGGCAGGATTTCTTCGCAAAACGTGTCAAATGGGATGTGTTTTCCCCATGGCTGTTCTTGCCAAACCCAAAATGCTAGTTCGATATTGTTAATAAGGTATTGTGCTGTGATGCAGTGTATATCTTCGTATACTTTCTTTTCCCCTAGTTCCTGCATCAGCCGTTCTTTATTTTTTACATTATCCCAACGGTAGAGTGCGGAGGCTATATCTTCCCATCGGGCTTCATACGTCTCTGTGCATTTGCCTGGCATATAGCGTATCAAGTATTCGGCAGCTTGTAGTTTTAAACTGTCTTTTTCCTGTTGGCTGTAATGTTCCAATACCAGTTCCAGCTGTTTGCGGTTTTTTCCTGCTGAATCTAATACCGCTTCGATGTCTGCCGGATATGGTGTGCGGTTGCAGGATAAAAATAAAAAGAAAATATTAAAATAGTACAAGTATTTCATGGTGACTTAGATTGGAAAATGTTCCTTGCTCCATGGCAATCTTTGCTAACGGAGCAAGGAAGCTGGTTAATACTTCAAATCCTCAAATGGGATCTCAAAGAAATCAGAGCAATAGAATTGGGTTACAATTCCTTTATCGTTATATGCTTTGCAAAAGATAAATTAAATATCTTTGTAAATAATGATTTAGCTCATCAATCTGTCTTATTCGCAAATGAATGTGGTAATTATATTGTATTTTAAGTTTTTCAGTACCAATGTAGAGCTAGTACATTCTTGTATTTCGTAATTTAAGACTTCATAATAATATGATTGGTTATTAGCTGATTTTTTCTTATTGTTGACAACTAAATATTTTCCTGATTGGCTTTTCCCGATTTTAGTTGAGCTAAAAGTATTTTCAGGGGTATCTGATAAATAATAGTCATTTGAATACTCATATCTTTTATTTCCGGGTGAAATCATGAAGGTTGTTTCTTTTGTAGTGGAATATATACATCCTTGTGGGTATGAGGTACTTCCTTCAGGCAATTGTATTTTCCATTCTTTATTGACCAACATGTCGCTTGTTATTTTTATTTGTGCTTGTGCATTCTTTGTAAAGCATAGAATCATTATGTATAAAAGTATATATTTTTTCATGATCTTTTTATTTTACTCCTTTTATTACTATTTTATAACTCTCTTTGATGTATGATTGGTTAACGGAATAACAGTATCCTTTTTCAGGGTCCATATAAATAAGGTCACCATTAGCTTTATAACCAACAATTATAATGTTATGTGTTGAATTTGGTATGCTGCTTGGTATGTCAGTCATAATAACATATCCTTTATTTATGACTGTTTTGTAATCTGAAAAGGTTGTTGTATCGAAGAAGTTTGAAACAAGTTCTTTAACTTGATCGAAACCAACAATTCCATCTTTATATATGTTTATTTTAAACATTTGTAAAGCGTATAAATCATATTCACCTTGGTTTGCATCATCTCCAAAAATATTGTTGTTTATATATTCCATACTTGATGTCACACAGGTATTAGGTAATTGTTTTTTCATTGTTACCTTTAGATTTTTTTGACCAGTTTATCTCCATTTTCGGCTTTATATTTTACTGGGGTTTTGTTGCTTTGGCTATTTGTTCCTCCACTATTATTTCCTCCATTGTAATTTCCGCTTCCTTTGCCGGGTGGTTGTATGGGTGGTATGGTGCTCGATCCGGGCGGCAGTTCTGGATAAGGCGGATTGGGAGGAGGTGGTAGCGAAGGTACAGAAGGTGTTGGATTGGTCGGCTCTACAAAGACAGGAGGCAACATGCCTCCGGACATTTCCCCGCTTCGTGTCAAGGTACGGACTGTGCGTTTCAGGCTTTTGGCTCCGATGAGTTGTTTCATGGCTTTCAGTTTGGTAAGGTAATCGAGTCCTTTGTCAAACAATGAAACAATGTCGCACAGTTCTCCATTCCGGTAGCGTTCCACCTGTACGGTGAGGTTGGTAGTGACTGTAGAATACATCACTGTGCCGCTGAAACGGGTATCAAGGTCACCTCCATAGAACATGGAAGCGATTTTTTCCCTGTTTAGCGTGGCATGTTCCGCATCGGGAATGATGGTAGCGATGTAGAGACCGTATACACCTTCTTCCAGCGATTGCGCTATGACCAGTTTCTGCAAAAGTGCAGTGCGGTATGTATCGGTACGGATGGCACTAGTATCGGTGTCCACATAGAAAGAACCTTCATAGGTAGCCTCGGTCACCAAAGGCACATCGAATCCTATAATGGCTTCTTCAGGTTGCGAGAAAACCTTTACTTCCTCCCATTTAGGCGAGATACATCCGGGATGTAGTCCGCTGATTTGATAGTCAATGTCTTGGGAGGCATAATCCTCAAAAGCGGCACGTGCTTTCAGTACAGCTGGGCTTTGGCTGATGCCTGTAGGTGTAGGGCTTAAGTC
>DXCG01000084.1 GCA_019116145.1 Candidatus Phocaeicola gallistercoris | reverse complement strand
ATTATGAACTATTCCGATTTTATTTACGATTTCAATCTCTATTTGTGTGAAAGATTCGGTTACAGAAACTGCTGTTCCGTCATGCACAACGCCAACGGCATTTGTGTTTCTGTCCATGTAGGCGAAATGGATTTATACATCCGTTTCTGGGAATACAGTTGTGGTGTAGGTCACTACCCCGACTGGAGCATTATTATTGTGCGTAGCAACTTCAAACGAAACCAGCAGGAAAACCTGAAAGATCTTGCCCGCTTCTTCAAGGAGTACGCCCCACGCTATGGTTACAAATACCTCTGCACCGAAGATGATGACTACAAGTATTATCAAACTCTTGGTTTGAAACTTATCCACAGAGGATTTTTCAGACAATATAATTATGGGTTGCCGTTGAAGAAGTTGGAGGTATAATGTAGATTTTTAAAAAAGGAGAGGAAAACCTCTCCTTTTTTATTTTGTAAATCCATTATTTACCGTTAATAGAGAGGGAAAGTACAGTTGTCCTTCGATATTATTCAGTCCGATTTTTTATAAATAACTTTACACAACGTAAAGAACAAACTACTTCATTTGGGACTTATAGTCCATATATGTCTTCCCTATTAACTGTACCTCCTTACTAATCGTATTTTTAAGTATTGCCTTGGTTATGTTTTGTGCATCAATTTTAAATTGTTTCGTTTCTGTATGATTCTCGTATTCAAACTTGATTTCTTTAATCTTGATATTTCCGCAATCTGTTTTTATAAAAGCATCGTCAAATGGAAATATATAGTCTTTATTTTGTTGACAATTTTCAGGTAATTCTTCTTCTAATTTCTGTATATCTGCAATAATCTCATCTTTTGCATTTCTAATCTTATTTTCTTTAGTTGTTAAAGGAATATGGGTTGCATTAATCCATTTGTTGCTACTAGGCGAAAAACTCAAACAGTCCAGTCGTTTCTTATATAATTGGATATTAAAATCATGCTCTTTAGCCCAATCTTCATCAATAAGGAAAAGCCTATGTCTAACAGAACAGTCAATAGTTAATGTAGTTTCAGCAGCAATAGCCTCTCCCTCTTCGGGTTCCCTTAGTTCCATTAAATCAATTCCGTAATGCTCACCAAATTTCTTCGCCCCCTCTTGATAACCCTTCTTGGTAACCATTATGCCTTTGACATCTTCCAAATCATAAAGGACACCAAAAAAGTCTCTCACTTTACCAATAGATACTGTGTGGTTATAATTCTTACACTCTATTGCAATCTTGAACGTGGTATTATCATATTGATACTCCCAGTACACATCTATTTGATGCTTCTGGCCCGACTTTCCAGTCAATTTCACATTATGCTTAACATCTATATTCTTTACATACAAATTCTTCAAAATCTCATTATAAATCTCTTGAGTAAATTTCTCATATTCAATATTATCATTCATAAAAATCAATTTTAAGATTGTCTATACTTCAAAAGTAAACAATTTATCTTAATCAAAATCTCTTAGATGCATTGTTCTCGGCCATAATACCGTAAAAATTTGAATTATACGCAATAAAATTTCCTTTTACAGCTAATTATTAATTAAAACTCAATTGCTCTTTTAGGCAAAAGGATTATATTTGTATAATTGTTAATTAAACGATGAGATATGTCCAACAAAAAAATAAACCGAATCAAGGTGATGCTAGCCGAGAAGGAAAAGACCAATAAATGGCTGGCAGAACAAGTGGGGAAAGATCCTGCTACCATCTCCAAATGGTGTACAAATACGGCACAACCCAGTTTAGAAATGCTACTTCAAATAGCTAAAGTGCTTAATGTGGAGGTTAAGGACTTGCTCAGAGAGTCTGATGAATAAGATTTCTATATACTAAGTATTCTCAAATAAATGCAGAATGTCTGCATTCTTAATTTAAACCTTTGCTTATGATATTCTCATATAGAGTAAGCTAAATTCAAAATTGATTTTATGAACAAACAACAACTTGCCAATAAAATATGGGCATCTGCCAACAAGATGCGTTCCAAGATAGAAGCCAACGAATATAAAGACTATATACTTGGCTTGATTTTCTATAAATTCCTGTCAGACAATGAGGTGAACTATCTGAAAAGTATCGGATGGACTGATGAGGATATTGTGACACTTGTAGAAAATCATGAAGACCAGGAAGCAATCATGATGATGGAATATTGCAGAAACAACATCGGCTACTTCATTGAATACAAAAATCTGTTCGGCACATGGCTGAAACCCAATTCTGAATTTAGTGTGGCCGACTTGAGCGGAGCACTCAACAGCTTCGACCGCCTGATTAGTCCTCATTACAAACATGTCTATGAAAACATCTTCAAGACATTACAGGCTGGACTGAGTAAATTGGGCGAAAATACGGCCTCACAAACACGTGCACTGAAGAATTTGATCAAGCTGATAAAAGATATCCCTACCGATGGAAGTCAGGACTATGACGTGCTTGGATATGTATATGAATACCTTATCAGTAACTTTGCAGCCAATGCCGGGAAAAAGGCCGGAGAGTTCTATACGCCTCACGAGGTGGCTATCCTGATGTCTGAAATTGTGGCTGAACATCATAAGGACAAAGACAAAATCGAAATCTACGACCCTACAAGCGGTTCCGGTTCCTTGTTGATTACCATCGGTAAATCGGTTGGGCGTCATATCGAAGACAAGAACAAGGTGAAATACTATGCACAGGAACTGAAGGAAAACACTTACAACCTAACCCGTATGAACCTGGTGATGCGTGGTATCAAACCAGACAACATCAATACCCGTTGTGCTGACTCTCTGGAAGAGGACTGGCCTTTGCAGACCGACGGCGGTGACATCGGCAAACCGCTGTACGTAGATGCCGTTGTCAGCAATCCTCCATATTCGCAACAGTGGGATGCCAACGACCGTGAGCTGGATGCACGTTTCAAGGATTATGGCGTAGCTCCTAAAAGCAAAGCTGACTACGCATTCCTGCTTCATGAACTCCATCATCTTAAACCGGATGGCATCCTGACTATTGTGCTTCCTCACGGGGTTCTCTTCCGTGGCGATACCGATGAAAACAGCGAAGGGGAAGGCAAAATCCGTCGCAACCTTATTGAGAAGAATAACATCGATGCCATTATCGGACTGCCGGCCAATATTTTCTTTGGCACAGGTATTCCTACTCTCATCATGGTGCTCAAACAGCATCGTGACAATGACGATGTGCTGATTATCGATGCTTCGAAGGGTTTTGTCAAAGAAGGGAAAAACAACAAGCTGCGCGAATGTGACATCAAACGTATTGCCGATACGGTACGCGACCGCAAAACGATTCCCGGATATTCCCGTACAGTGTCTCGTGATGAAATCCGTCGAAACGGTTATAATCTGAATATTCCTCGTTATGTAGATTCCAGCGAGCCTGTAGAAAAATTTGATATTTATGCTACCATGTTTGGAGGCATCCCTCACAGCGAGATTGATGAACTTCAAAAATATTGGGACACATTCCCTTCTTTGCGGGAAGAATTATTTGTAGCGGATGCCGACAAACCTTATTCTCAGTTGAAGACAGAAGATACTCAATCGGTTATAGAGCAGAATGCAGACGTAAAAGCCTTCCAGAAGAGATTTGCACGGGCTTTCGAAGGTTTTGCCGATAGTGTTCATCATCGGCTGATTGATCAGATAGCGATTGCAAATCCCCAAAAAGAGTTGGATGCTATTTCCGATGACATTTTTGCTTGTTTGCATGGGATGCCTCTCATCGACCGATATGCAGCCTATCAAGCGTTGGCTGACAACTAGCAGAGCATCACCAATGACACTGAGACCATACAGCAGGAAGGTATTGAAGCGGTAAGAGTAGTAGAACC
>DXCG01000083.1 GCA_019116145.1 Candidatus Phocaeicola gallistercoris | reverse complement strand
TTATGCCTACGCCGAAGGCAAGCGTTACGCCGGAATGCTGAACATCGGTCATCGCCCTACGGTAGACAACGGCACCGAGCGTAGCATCGAGGCGCACATCATCGGTTTCGAGGGCAACCTCTACCAGCATTACTTGCGCATCGATTTTTTGTCTTTTATTCGTAAAGAACAAAAATTTTCCAATCTAAAAGAACTCATCGGACAACTACAGAAAGACAAAGAATATATACAAATGCTTTATCAATAGCAGATGTCTATATCATCCATTACCGATTTCATCAAGACACACCTCCTATACCATCCTTGCAACGATAAGTTCGTGCGTTGGGTCGTCACAAGATAAAGACTCTCGCATACGTTTGGTATGCACATCGGATACCTTGCACTCTGTGCCTTTAAAGCAAGACAAGCGGAGCGGATTGCCACCGGCGAAATAGAATGTACCCTTGCCGTCGGTATCGAATCCGGAGAGGAATAAAAGATTTCGTTTTCATAAAAGAATAAATTCAGAAACACCGCATAAAAACATCTTTATTTATAAAAATAGCAAATTCACAAACAATGTCAACATTAAAAAAATTAATTATACAACGAGTAACCTTATAGCAACTCCTGCACCTATGCACAAAAAAGCGAGGACGTTTCCCGAAAAACATCCCCACAAATGAAAAGAAACGTGCAAACGTTTTACAAAAAAAATGATGGAATAAGAAACAAAAAAGGCTGAAGCCTAAAGCTCCAACCTTTCTCATATTATGGTTTCTGATATTTCATCGTCTTACCCGGCTGCGACAAAGAAGGTGGGACAGCCTCATCGGAAACAGCCCTCCGCTTATTGGGTTTCTTATCCATAACAAAGCGTAGTTTTACTCCGTTACGAATATCATCGTAAGTCAAATAAGACTTATCACATTTTTTCCCGTTCACATACAAAGTCTTCACATACACATTTTCAGGAGACCAGTTCTCTGCTTCCATCTCAATATGCTTACCATTACTCATCCGTACACTCAACGCTTTCACGCATGGCGATCCAATATTGTAAATATTGCTGGAAGGAGCTATCGGATAAAAACCCAGACAGTTGAACATATACCAAGCCGACATTTGTCCGCAATCGTCATTCCCTGCTAATGCATCAGGAGTATTTCCATAAAAGCGATCGACAATCGTACGTATCCATTTCTGGCATTTCCATGGTTCTTTCAGGTAATTATATAAATAAGCAACATGATGACATGGTTCATTCCCATGCCAATATCCACCTATGCGTCCCTGTATATCGTGGGCACCCGGGATACTATCCGGAAGTTCCACTGTAAACAAATCGTCCAAACGTTGATGGAACAATTTTTCTCCCGCCTCGTTAATATATCCTTGTACATCTTGAGGAACATACCATGTATATTGCATAGTAAATCCCTCTGTTATATCACCCCAACCATTTACCGACCCGGGACCTTGATACGCAATAGGGCTAAACGGAGAACGCCAGTTTCCTTTCGAATCTTTACCACGCATATATTTCGTTTCCGGATCGATCAATGTCTGATAAGAAAGTGCTCTATTCAAAAAATAACGGTAATCGTCTTCTTTCCCTAATTTTTTTGCAGCTTGAGCTATGCAGTAATCATCGTACGCATATTCCAACGTTTTAGAAACAGACTCAGCTTCTTTATCAAACGGGACGTATCCATGCTGTGCATAATCGGGCAAACAATCATAATTCGGATTCAACGCTGTTGTTTTCATCGCTTCGTACGCTCTTTCATAATCGAATCCGGGAATATCTTTCACAATCATATCTGCCAGAACAGACACAGCATGATACCCGATCATACACCATGTCTCATTCCCATAAAAAGACCAGATTGGCAACATGCGCTCTACACTTTTATCGAAATGTGCCAGCATAGAGTTTGCAATATCTACGTTCAATTGCTGATGCACAAGATTAAACCACGGATGCAATGCCCTATATGTATCCCACAAAGAGAATACTGTATAATTTGTAAACCCATCGGCTTGTTCTATATTCTTATCTAATCCTCGGAATTTACCATCGGCATCTTGAAAAATAAAAGGATGCAATGCTGCATGGTAGGCAGAAGTATAAAAAGTTTCTTTCGTCTTACGGTCGCCCTCCAACTCATACTTGCTCAACTCTTCTTCCCATAAATCTTCTCCCCTCTTTTTCAACGAATCAAAAGTCATACCATCAAGTTCACGCAAGTTTAGCATCGCCCCTTCCGTGCTAACTGCAGAGATTGCTGTTTTTACATAGACTTCTTCTCCTTGTTTCGTCTCAAAAGAAATACAAGCCATCAAATGAGTTCCCCATGCCTCTCTATCGCTTCTGAAACGTGATGTATTATAAATAACAGGCTTCTTGTCTTGCATTATACGAAAAGAAGACAATTTTTTTGAAAAGACAGCAACAAAATAGACATGGCGTTCAGGTCCCCATCCTTTTACCAACTTATATCCGGTAAGGGTCGAATCATTGACCATACGTAGATTCGCCCAAGCACACGATTGCCATAACGTATGATCCATATCGATCATAATAAACGACTTATTCGATTCCGGATAAGTAAAACGAAACATCCCACTTCGTATGCCGGATGTCATCTCCGCTTTCACACCATAATCTAATAGATCGACTGCATAATAATTAGGTGAAGCCCACTCTCTGTCATGACTATAACGCGAACGATAACCCTTATCGGGGGCTTCGTGTGTCCCTGCTTCCAACTTCATTTCACCGGTTCCCGGAATAAAAAGGAAATCTCCCAAATCAGGAATCCCCGTTCCACTTAAATGTGTTAAACTAAATCCCATCAATGTCGGGCGATTATATTTATAGCCGGAAGCTGCATCATAAAAACGATTATCTGTATCTGGACTAATCTGGATGCCACCAAAAGGAATCTGTGCGCCGGGATAAACATTTCCATACCCATCTGTACCAACAAACGGATTGACATAATCAATCCGTTTCTCTGTTTGTGCTACACCCGACAAAACACTCATCAGGCATAAACACAAAGCTAATATTTTTCTTTTGCTATTTTTCACCATTGCCTTATTCTTGTATATCGCCTACTGCAACCTGATATTCATGCCATAATTCATCTATATCGTACTCTTCTCCTAATATATGTTTAATAGCACCATTGAAAGACCAAGGAATAACTTCTAAAGTACTGCGATTGAATTTCTTTAAAAATTCCGGGTCCTTGTTATCGCGTATCCATACAAAGAAATAACCAGCATGACGATATCCATCCATGTAATTTCCACCTTTCGGACGATCTATTTCACCTTTAAATCCCCCATTTGCAACACGTACCGCATCGGCCATTCCTTCTATAAAAGCCCAAACCACACGACTATTCCCATAAGAGCCGATTCCTTGAGGTTCTAACTGATAAGCATGAGTCAATTCATGCAATAAGACTCCTCTCGTTTCAAAAAAGAGCCTTGCCGTGTCATTTTTTACAAAAGAACGTTCTATATGACGTGTACTATAAAAAATAGAAATATTTCCATGAGACCCTCCTTTGGCAGATACACCGTCTATATCTTCCAATGTATAATGAATATTATGAACCGGTGGGATACTATCTTCCTGTGAATCGTACAACGTAGAAAGCACGGTATAAGCTTGTTCGGTTATGTACGACTTAGGATCAGGAATAATACGACGATAAATATCAGAGCCTTGAGTTGCCGGTGCTTTATCTTCAAACAAAATAGTACCTACATTGTAACCTTTCCATACATTTCCATCGCTTATTTCCTGTGCTTCAACATTTAATAATCCGGCTCCTGATACCATTACCAAGCAGAAGCCATACAATAAATTTTTCTTTTTCATACAACTATTTTTATTAATCTTTTTTTTCTGTTAAAGAATAAGGTTTATCTTCCAATTGTTGCCCTCTTTTTTTATTTGGAGAAGCACTCATCTTATATTCCCAAACGCCCCCCTTTAAAATATCATCATGAGTAATATATAATTTATCATACTTTTCACCATTCACAATCAATTCTTTAACATATCTTTTTTTATCACTGACACCGGGAGCTTTTATCTCAAGTACTTTCCCATTGGGTAGCATGACCTTAACATAAGGCAAATATGGTGCTCCCAATACATATTGATCTGTTCCCGGACATACCGGATAGAAACCCATTACTGAAAATATATACCATGCAGACATTTGTCCACAATCGTCATTCCCCCCTAACCCATTTATATCGTTTCTGTACATTTTATTCAAAATTTCGCGTAACCAATACTGAGTCTTCCAAGGTTGAGACGTCCATGCATACAGATAAGGAACATGATGGCTTGGTTCATTTCCATGAACATACCCTCCCACTAAACACTCTTCTGTTATATCTTCATTATGGATATAATACTCTTCCGGAAGATGCATAGAAAACAAATTATCCAATTTTTCAAGGAATGTTTGCTCCCCACCCATCAAATACATCATTCCAAAGACATCGTGAGGCACATGGAAAGAGAAATTCCATGAATTTCCCTCTATAAATCCTTCCCCATACGTTTGAAGAGGATCAAACTCTTCCTTAAATGCCCCATTACTATATTTAGGTCGTGCAAACCCAATTGTCGTATCATAAATGTTACGATAATTCAATGCTCGTTTTTTATATGTTTCTGCTATATCATTCTGTCCACACTTCAATGCAGCCTGATATATTGTCCAATCATCATAAGCATATTCAAGTGTAGTAGATGCTGCGGTACCACTCTTATCTAATGGCACATATCCCAATTTCATATAATCGGCAACTCCTTCATAATAAGGGACAGTAGATGTTGCAACCATTGCTTTCAAAGCTTCATCGGTATCAGTAAAGATTCCTTTCCCTATAGCATCCGATAAAACAGAAACTGCATGATATCCACTCATACACCAGTTTTCGTTCGCCATCAAACTCCAAACAGGCAACATCCCATGAACACTTTGTTGCTGATGTTTTATCATCGATTCTACCATATCAGAACTTTTGTCGGGTTTCATCAAATTCAAGAAAGGATGTTCTGCACGATAAGTATCCCACAATGAAAAAATTGTATAATTAGTAAATCCATCTGCTTTATGGATATTATGATCAAGTCCTCTATAAAAGCCATCTACATCCATATAAACAGAAGGATTAATCATGGTATGATACAAAGAAGTATAAAACATTGCTTTCTGATTGTCTGTACCTTCTACTTCGAAACAATTCAACTCTTTATTCCATTGCGAACGAGCATATTGTGCTATTTCCTCAAAACTTTTGCCAGAAGTTTCTTTTGTCAAGTTCTTCAAAGCCCCCTCCGTACTTACAGCAGAAAGTGCTACTTTCACCACCAATTCCGGATGACTGGCTGTATCGAAATTAAAATAAGCAACCACTTTCCGACCATCTATTTCCGGGAAATTTTTCTCCAAGTTAAACCGACGCCAAAAGCCATTATACAAAACTTTTTCCTTATCCTTATAACCATAACTTTGTATGGGTTGTGAAAAAGAGATGGCAAAATAAGTATAATTTGTACGCGCCCATCCATTGGTTATCCGATATCCGGTAAGCAACGTATCGTTTTCTACGCGAAGATTGGTCCACAAGACTTTACCATCGTAATTATAAATGCCATGCACCAAATCGAGGATAAGATGCCCGTCTTTTTCTTTCGGGAAAGTATATTTATGAACACCTACCCGCTGAGTAGCTGTCATCTGTGCCTTGATGCCATAATCATCGAGCATTACTTCATAATAACCCGGAACTGCTTTTTCTGTTTCATGCCGGAAACGAGAACGATAGCCTTCATCCGGATATTCTGACCGACCGGCATTCAGTTGCAATTCGCCCATAGTCGGCATAATCAGGATATCACCTAAATCGGAATGTCCAGTCCCGCTTAAATGAGTATGACTGAATCCTACGATTGTAGAGTCACGATATTGATACCCTGCACAATACTCGTACACTCTCTTCTGATACTCTCCATTTACATTTTGAGGTATTGTATCCGTATCCGGACTTAATTGGATAAGTCCAAACGGAGTACAGGCACCGGGAAAAGTATGCCCCATACCGTTTGTCCCGATAATAGGATTCACATAATCTACCGGCTCTTTTTGAGCATAAAGTGAAGAAAACATTCCCATTATACTCATAACAGACAACAATATTGTTTTTGTATTCATATAGTAAAATTTATATCGATTATTATTTACCATCAATCAATCTTCCTTCCAATTAGGTGGCTAAGTTAAACAACATACAAGAAATATCTGTATATTTTTATGCCAAAAATGAAGCAAAATAAGACAAAGCACTCTCGAAGGCTCTTCTTTTTTATAAAAGCAGTTCATTTTGACAATTTAAAATTATCGATTACATTTGTATCACTTATTCATAAAAAACATTATAAGCCATGTGGCACATCATTAAATTAATTTTATTTTTTTTAGCCTATCAATTGGCATTCTCCGGCATTTTTACCATCGGATATATGCTATACCACCACTCTTTCGAATATCCCAATATGACCGATAAAACGTTCTGCAACCTAACTATGATTGCACAAGTTTTGTCTTCTGCCGCTATTATTACTCATATACTTGCAGGTAAATATCTACCTCCGAAAAGAGCTTCCCGGTCTTCCCTTTCCATGGGATTGATATCAACTGTGGTTGTTTTCATGTTAAGCATAACATGTTGGGTTAATTATCTTAACGAATGGATCGAATTGCCCGATAATTTGGCACAGACCTTTGCCCTTCTTCTCAATCATCCATTAGGCATTATCTCAGTTGTTTTATTAGCTCCCATTTCCGAAGAACTTTTATTCAGAGGAGCCATACAAGGATACTTAATGCGCATTTTGAAGAAGCCACAAATGGCTATCATCCTATCGGCTTTAATTTTTGGAATAATACATGGCAACCCGGCACAAATCCCTTTTGCATGCATTACGGGTATCGCATTGGGATGGATTTATTACCGTTCCGGGAATTTAATTCTTTCTATGATCATGCATTTTGTGAACAATGGAAGTGCATTCGTCTTATACCATTTGACCAATGACCCAAATGCAACAATGAATGAAACTTTCGGAACAACCGGAGCTTTTATCATCGCAGTAGCAGGCATCATTATTTCGACAATTTGCATTCTTTTTATCCGGAAGAAATTAATCCCTATGCCGGTTAGTTGGAAAAAGGATTAATTCTTTTCCACAATATATGTAGGTCTTTTTTATTTTTCTCACATCATTTTTTCAAACATTTCATGGCTTTATCCTCCTTATTTAATCGTAAATTCATTCTTTATCCATATCTTTGCACCAAATTTAGTTGAAATATAGAATGAAGACATTTGAAGAATTAGGTGTTTTGCCGGAAATATGCAAAGCTATTCAAGAAATGGGATATGAAACTCCCATGCCGGTACAGGAAGAAGTTATCCCTTTTTTATTGGAAGGAGGGAACGATATCGTAGCCCTAGCACAAACAGGAACAGGAAAAACAGCAGCTTTTGGCTTACCGCTGATACAAAAAGTAAACGTACAAAAATGTGTACCGCAGGCATTAATACTTTGCCCTACTCGTGAGCTTTGCCTACAAATAGCAGGCGACTTAACTGATTACTCCAAATATATACAAAACTTAAAAATACTTCCCGTCTACGGAGGTTCTTCTATTGAAAGTCAAATCCGGTCTCTGAAGCATGGGGTTCACATTATTGTAGCTACTCCAGGAAGACTACTCGACTTAATAGAGCGTAAAGTCGCTAAATTGGAAACTATCCGTAATGTCGTAATGGACGAAGCCGATGAAATGCTGAACATGGGATTCAGCGATAGTATCAATGCCATTTTAGAAAAAGTTCCTGCCGACCGGAACACACTCATGTTTTCAGCTACAATGAGTTCTGAAATTTCCCGAATTGCACAAACTTATTTACACAACCCCAAAGAAGTTGTTATCGGTACTAAAAACGAGGGGAATAGAAACGTCAATCATATTGCTTATATTGTACATGCCAAAGATAAATATTTAGCTTTAAAACGTATTGCCGACTTCTATCCTCAGATTTATGGAATTATTTTTTGCCGCACACGAAAAGAGACACAAGAAATAGCAGAGAAACTCATCCAAGACGGTTATAACGCCGATTCCCTACACGGAGATTTAAGTCAGTCGCAACGCGATTACGTAATGCAAAAGTTCCGTCAAAGACATTTACAGTTACTTGTTGCCACCGACGTCGCAGCACGCGGACTGGATGTTAATGACTTGACACATGTTATTAATTATGGATTACCTGACGATACCGAAAGTTACACCCATCGAAGTGGTCGAACAGGAAGAGCCGGGAAAACAGGAATTTCTATTGCAATCATCAACCTACGCGAAAAAGGTAAAATGAAAGCAATAGAACGCATTATCAATAAAAAATTTACAATCGACATTTTACCAAGCGGCACCGATATCTGTAAGCAACAACTTATAAAAGTAATCGATGACATTGAAAAGGTAAAGGTCAATGAAAAAGAAATCGAAACATTCCTACCCGATATTTATCGTAAATTTGAATGGTTAAGCAAAGAGGACCTTATCAAACGGGTTGTTTCCATTGAATTCAACCGCTTCCTCGACTATTATCAAAATGCCCCCGACATAGCACAACCTGCCGAAAACAAAAAGAAAGAAAATCGTCAGGAACCAAAAACAAACAAACAAAAGTTGAACCGGAAAGCGGAAAAAGGTTATACACGCCTTTTTTTGAATGTCGGGAAATCGGATGGTGTCTATGCCAATCAAATTATTGAGCTTATCAACCGAAGCCTGAAAAAAGAGCGCATACAAATCGGACGCATCGACTTAATGCAGAATTTTTCTTTCTTTGAAGTAAATGAATCGCAAGCCGAAATGGTTATAAAAGCATTGAACAAAACCAAATACAATGGTCGCAAAATCCTTGTAGAAATGGCTGAACCAAACAATGGCAAAAGCGATAAAAACGGGAAGAAGACAAAGAAAGAAGGAAAAACAAAAAAGGATAAACCATCTCGCGAAGAAAGAGGTTACACCGCCCCAAGAGGAAAAAAAGACGACTGGAAACAATTCTTTCAACAAAATACAAAGTCGAACGATAATCCCGGATTTGAAAAGAAAAAATCTATCAAATAAAACTCTTCGAAAAGTCCTCTTAATTAAGAGGACTTTTCTTTTCTCTAAGTAGCCTTAAATACATCTTTATCTTCTACGACATAGAAACGGAATATTTTTCAACCGTAGGTCTTTCCATACAATAAACGCAACAAAAAAACATAACAAAACAGTGCGGAATGTTAAACGACAGATTAATTGCCGAATGATAATTTCTTCCGAAATCCAATATAATACAACTGCTATACACATATAAACAGCCATCTCTTTCAACGGATAAACAATAGGATATTTTTTCTGCCCTATTATATACGACAAGAAAGTAATACATCCATATCCTGTAATGGAAGCCCATGCAGAAGCAACATATCCATAAATGGGAACAAGCCAAATATTCAAGCAAAGAATCACACCACAACCTATAAGAGAAAAGTATGCTCCCCATTGCGTCTCATCGGTTAACTTATACCAAAAAGACAAATTAAAATAAATGCCTTTCAATATCTCTGCACACATTACAAGCGACACGACTTTCAATCCCTCCCAATAATCACTCGCAACCATATAGCGTATGATGTCCATATAAAACATCACAATCAGAAAAGCAAGCAATGAGAAAATAAAAAAATATTTCATTGCCAATGCATACATCTTACGATTGTCTTTTTCATTGCTTTTACCGAATACAAAAGGCTCGTATGCATAACGAAAAGCTTGTGTAAACATAGCCATTATCATGGCGATTTTACTTGCTGCACTGTAAATTCCTAACTGAACCAATCCTTCCTTTCTATCTTCAAAAAGAAAAGGATAAATCATTTTATCTACAGTCTGATTTAATATTCCGACCAATCCTAAGATCATAATAGGAGAAGAATAAGCAATCATCTGCTTCATCAGTTGTTTATCGATACGGTATGTCAATCCACGCAGTTCAGGAATAAAGAACAACATTTGAAGTGCAGACATTATCAAATTGGATACAAATATATATCCAACTAAATAATCGGGATTATAAAACCACGAAACCCACTCATGGGCATGAATATTCAACCACGGACAAAGTAGTAAAAAGAATAAATTCAAGATTATATTCCCGCTAATATTCAACAATTTTATTGATGCAAACTTTATAGCCTTCTTTTTATAACGAAGAAAAGCAAAAGGGATACACTGGAAAGAATCTAATGCCACGACCAATATCATCATAGCAATATAATCAGGATGATCAGGGTATTCAAGTAAAGCAGAAACAGGATGCAAGAACAATAAACCCAATACGACAAAAGCCAATGATAGTCCCCCAACAAAAACCAATGCATTAGCATATACGCTTTTCGGATTTTGGTCTGTTTTGTTCGCAAACCGGAAGAATCCGGTTTCCATACCAAAAGTCAACAATACGAGAATAAGTGCAGTATATGCATATACATTCGAAACGACTCCATATCCTCCGGATGAAGCAGGTATGACTGCCGTATAAAGAGGTACCAGTAAATAATTGAGGAATCGCCCTACGATGCTGCTTAATCCATAAATCACAGTGTCTTTTGCCAAAGACTTCAGTCCAGCCATAATAACTTTAATCGAATAGTGTTTTACTATTATGGAACATATTTCTTCCTAAATGTTTATAAGCCAGTTCGGTCACTTCACGTCCCCGCGGTGTACGTTTCAAGAAGCCTTCTTTAATTAAGAAAGGTTCATAAACTTCTTCCAACGTCCCGGGGTCTTCGCCCAATGCCGTAGCAATGGTTGTAACACCTACAGGTCCCCCTTTGAACTTATCGATAATCGTACACAATATCTTATTATCTATTTCATCCAACCCGTACTGATCTATGTTCAACGCTTCCAGTGCCACTTTTGCTATTTCCACATCAATACGACCGGACCCCTTCACTTGTGCAAAATCGCGCACACGACGCAATAAAGCATTTGCAATACGGGGAGTACCACGACTACGGGAAGCAATTTCACTAGCCGCCTCCTCATCGCACGGAACATTCAAGATATGAGCCGATCTTAAAACAATGCGCGACAGTACTGCATCATCGTAATATTCCAAATGTAAATTAATTCCAAAACGAGCGCGAAGAGGTGCTGTCAACAAACCGCTTCGAGTTGTTGCTCCGACTAATGTAAAAGGATTTAAATCTATCTGAATACTACGGGCAGAAGGACCTTTATCGAGCATGATATCTATACGATAATCTTCCATTGCCGAATACAGATATTCCTCCACGACCGGGCTCAAGCGATGGATTTCGTCGATAAACAATACATCATTAGGTTCCAAACTTGTCAGAACTCCTGCCAAATCGCCCGGTTTATCGAGCACAGGACCAGAAGTAACTTTAAACCCTACTCCCAATTCATTGGCTATAATATTGCTTAAAGTAGTCTTCCCCAATCCGGGAGGTCCATGCAACAGTACATGATCGAGTGCTTCTGCACGCAACCGGGCTGCCTTTACAAAAATACGCAGATTATCGACTACTTTATCCTGACCGCTGAAATCTTCAAACTGAAGCGGACGCAACGCATTCTCAAAATCGCGTTCTTTACCGGTAGGCTTATAACTGCGTATATCAAATTGTTCTTCCATATTGTATAAATTCGATAGCAAAAGTAGTAAACAATTACGAGATTTCTGAATTATTATTGTATGAATTATGTGCTTACACAATGCCATCAGGATTTTCTTTATTATTTTTGCCTATCAAAACCAACCAACAAAAACTTTTATGACAAGCATTTCATGTACCCATCTTATCTACTTTTCTCCTACTCATACTTCTGAAAAAATAGCAAGAGCAATTGCCGAAGGTATAGGAATGGAGAAACGGATTGAAACAGACCTTACGATAGACGAGAGCGATAGAGCAATTGAAATAGACAACACGCTTGCCATCATTGCAGCTCCTGTGTACGGAGGGCGTATCGCACCTATTGCTTTACAGCGATTCAAACGCTTACATGCCACTTCTTCGCCCGTTATCTTGGTTGCCGTATATGGGAACAGAGATTACGAAGATGCATTGGTTGAACTATACGATGCATGTTCTACATGGGGATTTACGCCTTTATCGGCAGGTGCTTTTATTGGAGAACATAGCTTCAGTACAGAAAAAAGACCTATAGCCCATGGGCGTCCGGACGAAAAAGATTTAATTTCCGCCAGAAAATTCGGCAAGGAAAGTTATGAAAAACTTCAAGCCCTTTTAAAAAAAGAAGAACAGGTTACAAATAAAACCTCATCAAAAAACATAACCGACTTTTTACAAGGATTTCACGTGAAAGGACATCGCCCGTATAAATTGCTACAACCTTCACGCCCATCTGCTCCCGTCAGTACCAGCCAATGTTTCGGATGCGGAGAATGTATACCAGCATGTCCCACACATGCCATCGTCCTCAATGCAGCATCGGACAAAATTGAAACCGATATCCATAAATGCATCCGATGCTGTGCGTGCGTAAAAGCATGCCCTATCCACGCACGTGTTTACACTACCCCTTTTGCCGCACTGTTATACGAAAAGTGCAGCCTTCGCCGTGAACCTGAACTATTTTTCTAATTACACATATTACAAACGCATGAACAATAAACGCATTTTGGTAGGAATGAGCGGTGGAATAGACAGTTCTGCTACATGTATTATGCTACAACGACAAGGATATGAGGTAGTAGGAGTTACCATGCGGACTTATGATTTACCGACACATTTTTCATCTCCCGGGCAAGAACTGCCAGACGAGATACTGAAAGCGCAGGCACTGGCTGGAAAGTTAGGCATAGAACATCATATTGCCGATGTCCGGACAGATTTTAAAAATATCATTATACGTTATTTTATTGATGAATATATGCACGGACGGACGCCCAATCCATGCGTAATGTGCAACCCGCTATTTAAAGAACGGATTTTATGCGAATGGGCAGACCGGACAAACTGTGCCCAATTTGCCACAGGGCATTATTGCCGATTGGAAAACCGAAACGGATATTTTTATCTGACAGCCGGTGACGATACAGCTAAAGACCAGTCGTACTTTTTATGGAAATTACCACAAGAAATACTAAAACGCATGGTATTTCCTTTAGGAGGCATGACAAAAGCACAAGTTCGGGAATATTTAATCCAACAAGGATTTGAAGCCAAAGCACGCGAAAATGAGAGTATGGAAATTTGCTTTATCGACAAAGATTACCGCGAGTTTTTACGCGAACATTGTCCCAATATAGACGAAACGATTGGAGAAGGCTGGTTTGTCGACAGCAAAGGAGTAAAACTTGGGTTGCATAAAGGTTTCCCTTATTATACCATCGGACAACGGAAGGGCTTGGGAATTGCATTGGGAGAGCCGGCTTATGTATTGAAAATCAATCCAGAGAAAAATACAGTCATGTTGGGCAATGCAGAACAACTACAATCATTTTACATGATTGTAGACAACATACAAGCCGTCGATATGCAAGAGTTGCTCCATTGTGAACACCTCAGCGTAAAAATTCGCTACCGAAGCAAACCTATCTCATGTCAAATACATTTATTGGAAGACCATCGATTGTTAGTCAAATTTAAAACAGAAGCATCTGCCATTACACCGGGACAATCGGCTGTTTTTTATGAAGGAGACCGTATCTTAGGAGGAGGTTTTATAACCAATCAACAAGGTATCAAAAAAATAGCAGAAGAAAACAAAGACAAATTTTAATTCTTACACATTATGAAAAAGAAACATATCTTTCTAATGATGGTTGCTTTAACCTATTGCTTTATGGGTTATGCACAAAACAATGCACAAGAATGGGGGAACTTTGCTCGTTACAAACAACAAAATGAAGCCCTCCCAGATGACAAAGGAGCCTTAAAACGCCGTGTCGTTTTCATGGGAAACTCTATTACAGAAAACTGGGTTCGCATGCATCCGGATTTCTTTACTGAAAACGGATATATAGGAAGAGGCATAAGCGGACAAACATCTTATCAGTTTTTACTTCGTTTCCGGGAAGATGTAATCAATCTGTCACCTGCTATTGTCGTCATTAATGCTGCAACAAACGACATTGCTGAAAATACAGGTCCTTACAATGAAGATTATACATTTGGAAATATCCTATCTATGATACAACTGGCACAAGCCAACGGTATCAAGGTTATCCTGACGTCTACCTTACCGGCCAAAGGTTTTGGATGGAATCCCAACATTAAAGACGCACCACAGAAAATCATTTCTTTAAACAAACGACTGCAAGATTATGCCAATAAACATCATATTCCTTTTGTCGATTACTACACAAAAATGGTAGATAATTCTATGCAAGGCCTCCCTTCTCAATATTCGGAAGACGGAGTACATCCTACTATAGATGGATACAATATCATGGAAACAATTATAAAACCTATTATCGACAAAGAGCTCAAAAAAAGAAGATAAACGCTTTCTCGACATGACAATATAACACAATAAAACAAAACAGACCATTTTTTTGTTCTATTTATAGTATATTCCTACAATTTTTCTATAAAAAAGTAACAAGATATTTTTTTTATTTGTACTTTTACAAATAATAGTAGGAAAGTATGTATCACATAAAATATATGAATTATGAAACTAAGAAGAAGTCTTACCGCAATTGTACTCGGATTAAGTACGATTGCTGCATTTGCCCAAACAACAGGCAATGAAACACGGCAAATTAAAGAGGAAGGAAAAATAATTTTTAATCCTCACTGGTTTATGCAAGTTCAAGCGGGCGCATCGCACACTTTAGGAGAAGCCAAGTTTGGTGATTTAATATCTCCGGCTGCAGCACTTAACGTTGGTTATCAATTTACACCACTATGGGGATTACGTGCAGGTCTTAGTGGATGGGAAGCAAAAGGCGGATGGGTAACACCAAGTGCGACTTATAAATACAATTATTTACAAGGAAACATTGATGCAACTCTAAATTTAAGCAACTTATTCTGCCGCTATAATCCGAAACGAGTATTTAATGCTTACTTGTTCTTAGGAGTCGGCATAAACGGTGCTTTCAATAATGATGAAGCAGTTGCATTGGCACAACAAGGAGCGGATATGCGCTATTTATGGACAGACAATAAAATCAATCCTGTAGGCCGAGGAGGTTTAGGAGCAGACTTTCGTTTGACAGACCGTTTATTCTTCAATTTGGAAGTAAATGCAAATATCTTAAGCGACAAGTATAACTCAAAAAAAGCAGGAAATCCGGATTGGCAATTTAATGCTTTAGGTGGATTTACCATCAAGTTCGGAAAGACTTATAAGAAAACCGAACCAATATATTATGATCCAACTCCTGCACCGGCTCCTGTACAAGAAGAAGAAAAACCGGCTCCTGCACCGGCTCCTGTTCCTGTGAAAGAAGAAGTTAAACCAATGACACAAAATATTTTCTTCAAAATCAATTCTGCAGTAATCAGAAGCTCTGAAGAAAGTAAAATTGATGCTTTGGTTGCATTCATGAAAGAAAATGAAAATACAAAAGTTTCTATCTGTGGCTATGCAGACAAGAAAACAGGTAATGCAAATATCAACCTTCGCTTATCTGAAAAACGTGCAGAAGCTGTTGCCGCAGCTTTAAAAGAAAAAGGAATAGCAGAAAACCGTATCGAAATGAACTATAAAGGCGATACCGAACAACCATTTAGTGTAAACGAAGAAAACCGTGTTACTATTTGTATTGCTGCTGAATAAAGAGTAAAATACATATATTAAAACAGTATCGTCCTTCGGGATGATACTGTTTTTTTATGCCAAAACTTCGTAGTTTTACAAGAATAAATACTCAAAACTACGAATCATGGGAATATATTTAACAAAAAAGAAACTATCAAACGGACGAATTTCACTTTACTTAGACTACCGGATCGAAAACCAACGCCATAAAGAATGTTTAGGCATTATTTTAGAAAAAGAAGAAACCAAAGAACAACGTCTGACTAATAAGCTCAAACTAAATCAAGCTAAACTTATCCGGTTACAACGGGAAATGAATTATTTGCATACGCAATACTTAAATCAGCTTTCTACTTTTCTTGCATTGCCAACTCCTGAATTTCCTCTGAACTATCGTAATTTCTTCGATATTGCCCAAGAATACTTGAACAACTACCGCCAAAAAGATTCTAGAACCGTACAAGCGGTATTTTATCATTTACAGCTATTCTGCAAAGGGAAACATCTTCATCCAGACGATATTACTACCGATTTCTGCAATAAATTCTTCGATTACCTCTACGATCATCTACATGGGAATACACCTGCCAATTATTTCAAAAAATTCAAAATGTGCCTGAACTATTGCGTAGAGAAACAAATTATCCCGGAAAATCCGACGAATAACATGCACATCACCCAATACAATGATATCACTAAAAACATATTGTCGAACGAAGAAATCAACCGGTTGGCTTTAACTCCCTGCAAAAATCAAGAGTTAAAACGAGCGTTCTTATTTGCTTGTTACAGCGGTTTACGTTGGTGCGACATAAAACAACTACGATACAAAGATGTCGATTTTACCACCCGAAAAATTACAATCATACAAAAAAAGGTTGCACGCCATTCACAAAATGCCGTACTACATCTGAATCTTAATGAAAGTGCACTCCAATTACTTCAATTATCTTCCGGCAACAGCAACGATACCATTTTCCAACTTCCTTCACACTCTTATTGCCTCCGGGTATTAAATAAATGGACAAAACAGGCAAATATTAAGAAACACATATCGTTCCATTGCGGACGTCATACATTCATCACTCATATTATGGAAAAAGGTGCAAATATTAAGACAGCAGCCTCATTAGCAGGACATTCCACAACCCGACATACCGAAAAATATATCCATATCATCGACGAACAAAAACAAAAAGCAGTCGACAGCCTCCCTCCTTTGCCCACTCAGTTCACATAGTACGACAGTTTTCGGCACGGCTACAGAACCAATTGAAAAGTGGCTTCATACGCGTTGTGGAGTACTTGCTATCGTTCGTGTTTTAAGTATTTTGTGAAAAGTTTGCCCCTATTTCGCCCCCTGTCTTGTATGCCCATATTTTGTCCGCGGCAAAAGTTTTATCATGTAGATTGAAAATTGAATTTGAAAGAAAACAAATTAAGTTTTTTAATTTATAAATTAAATTTTTTTATTATGAACAAAAAGTATTTAAGTGCACTTCTGCTCGGAACGGTATTGATCGCTTCGACAGGAACTTTTACTTCTTGTAAGGATTACGATGATGACATCCAAAACTTACAAGCGCAGGTAGATGGTTTGTCTGCCAATATTCAGGAGTTGCAGGCTGCTGCCGGCAAGTATGTGACCTCGGTTACGTACGATGAAAACACCGGTGTTTTGACTGTAGTAGGAGGAACGGGAGGAACTTATCAGTTGCCTATGCCGGCTCATGTTCCAGAGTACACATTGGAAATTGTAGGTGATCAAGTGATTCTGAAAGCAGATGGTGAAGAAGTTTCCAGTGCTAATCTTCCTGAAGTTGATATGCCGGATATCCCTGATGCATTCGATCCTGAATTGCTTTCTTGGGGAGCAGACGGTTATTTGTATTATGGTGATGTAAAGGTAGAAGGTGTAGAGAAACCAGATGCACCTGCTTCTATTACTGAAATCTTGGACGGAACAGAAGTTATCGGTTACATCATCGATATTAACGGCGACAAGGCTGTGTTCTATGTAAAGTCTAAGTTGACAAGTTTGGTATTTGCTCCGGATTTCTATTATCAAGGAATCGAAGCTATGCAAGCTGCTACTTATAACTATACTGAAAAAACTTTGAAGAAAGTTGATGCTAACGGTGATTATGCGACTGATGCTCCTACGGTAGTTGGTGATGCTTCAATGACTCCGGGCTTGGTTGCTAATTATCACATGAACCCTTCAAATGCTGATTGGACTAAAATTACTGAATTGACTTATATCTCTGAAGATAAAGATTATGTTCGTTCTGCTGGTCCTACAGTAAAAGCTAATGTGTTTGATTACAATGCTGTAAATGGTCTTTTGACAGTTCATTCACAATTGACTGATGGTACTCTTAAGACTATCGCAGATGATAGCCAAGTTACAGTGTTGGCATTGCAAGCTCACTACAACGATGGTGCTAAAGATACCATTATCACTTCTGATTATGCTGCTGTAAAAGCTGTTAACTATGATGATTTGATCTTGGCTTATTCATCAAGCAATCCGGCTGGTGGCTTGTCGGGTGACTTGCACTTGTTTACTACTGCACAAAATGCTATCAACAACGATTCTCGTGTTGTTAAGATAGAATGGAATAGCGAAGGTATGGACATTGCTGAGTTGGTAAATACTCACTATGATTTCGCTGGAACTCACCAAGCATGGGATGTAAATGCCAATGCAGGTACTGTAGAAAAATATGGTTTCAAGTATTCATACGAGTTGGTAGGTTATCACAAAGGTAACAACGAAACTTCTGAAAGTGCTCACGCTGCATTGCAAGGTTCTATTATCAGACCACAGATGACAAAAGGTGGTTTGCAACAGCAATTTGGTTTTGAACAAAGCAAAGCTACTAAAGATCGTGAACCGTTGGTACGTGTTATCTTGACAGATACAGTAAGCAACAAGATCGCTTCTGTAGGTTATATTAAGTTCAAGATTGTTGATACTGCAACTAAGAGTGAAGTTGTCTTGACTCCGGAATTCACATTTAATGATAAGTATACAGTTGATTGTTCACAAGATAAGATTACATTGAAGATTACTTGGCATCAAGTTGAGGAACAAATCTTGGCACAATTGGAAGCTCAAGGTATTTCTAAAGAAGAGTTCCATAACGACTTTAAGTTGGATGGTGGCGAAGCTGATGCAACTCAATATAATGGAATCTTAGTTACTTCTACTCCTACAGGAAAGAAAGGCGTTGTTTCTCAAACTACTTGGGACCCTGCAGACGAAGAAACTGAAGTATTACATTGGGTATTGACTAACAACGAAGCTTACCAAATCTTCAAGAATAATGCTACTGTATCTGTAAATGTTCGCTACTCTAAAGAAGTTGAAGCTGGTTCGGGTATTTACCAATATGTATATGTTACTTTAACTTGGACTCCGAATCCGTTGAACATAACTCCTGCAGGTGAAATTTTGAATAGCGATAAGATCAGTAATTATTGGTATGCTGAAAACAATGCAACTCCGGGAAGTGGTTACGATGATATCCACGCTAACGTAGAAACCGTAGGTGAAGTTGGTGCTGACGATGAATTTAAATCGGATATTTTGAATACATTTGTTGGTAATGATGTTACTGTATCGAATGTGGATGCTGTTTACACTGCATTCCAAGATGCTAACTTGACTAAGACATTTGAATTTGCTATACCACAGGAAGCTCCGAAGTTGACTCCGGTTACTGGTAATTCTGGTGCTAAATATGAAATTACAGTAGGTGATAATGGTTTGACATTGTATGCAAATCTGGTTGGTTCTCTAATTAAGCAAGCTGTTGTTAAGATTAACGATTCTGTTTTGGAATATCAACAAACAGTTTACGCTTTGGATATCTTGAACAATGCTGACCATAACGAATTGGCTGACGGTGAAACATTCACAGCTCAAATCGCAGTGAAAGCTGCTAACTGTCCTGAAGTTGAATTCGAATTGGCTAACAACAAGTTCTTCGTTAAGTTCTTACGTCCGGTAACAGTTAGTGACCCGCAAGAAACTAACTTCGTAGATGCTACTACTGGTGGTTCAAAAGCAGACTTGAAATTGACATTCACCGACTGGCGTGATCATAACTTCGATAATGATGAGCAAACTAAGGGTTATAACTATTACGCATACTATGGTGTTGACGCTATTAAGTTAGCTACTGATGCTAGCATCTTAACTAACATGAATGGTGCAAATTGGGCTCCGTTGTCAAGCATTACAGATAGAGTTGAATTTACATTCAATGAGCCGTCTGTAGCAAATATTCAAGCTCGTAACTTCGGTACATTGGTTTACCAGAACAATGGTCTTACATTAGGTGAATTCGACATCCGTGTTCCGTTTGATGTTTACTACGATTGGGGTATCATCCGTATTTGGGTTGAATGCCATATCGGACAAACAGAAGCAAACTAATTGACTTCATAGTCAGATATACATAAAAGCATAAGGGGCGCCTTGCAAGAGACGTCCCTTATCTTTTCACAAGAACAATGTTTATGAGAAAGAAAAATCCTATTGTGTTATTTGCCATGCTGTCGGCATTCGTGCTGTTTGCCTGTCAGCCCAAAGGACAAACTTCCGACAAGCCGGAGTTTGTAGAATTTACCGAAGGACTGACCCGCGAAGACACAATGGCAGTGAAAGGCTTAGTCACTACGTTTATGACTTACGTGCAGGACGAGAAGTACGGCGATGCGGCAGCCATGCTGTATAAAGCGGATGCAGAAAATGCATGGAATGAGCCGTTGCAGCTCGATAACGATGAACTGCAAAACGTCTCGAAGATGCTGCAAATGCTGACCGTAAAGAAATTTGAGATAGCCGGGCTGACGTTTCAAAGTGCGATAAACAATGAGGTTGTTTGTCATATTGTTTCACGTGAAAGCTCTGCAGATTCTCCTGCAATCGTGCGCAAGTTTTATTTTAAGCCGATGAACTATTTAGGCGGCTGGCGTTTATGCTTGAAAGATTCTTCACATGGTGATAACCGGTGAAGCGTTTATTTGTGATACAAACGAAAAGGGCACCCCGAACGGAGTGCCCTTTTTTATTCCCTATGAAGGGATGTCTGTGTTATTCTGCAATACCTGCAGCCGGATTTACCTCAATTACCAAGTCATCTGTAGCTGTTCCCCAACCATAGTTGATAGAAGCAGGGATAGTAATGTGATAGATACGAGATACCGGAGTTCCGATATTTTCATACTTAACGGTGTAGCCATCTTGAACCAAAGTGATGTTCGATGGTAATTTGCCACCGTTATCCAAATCGGTTGTTGCATTGTCAATGTCCAAAGTCAATTCTCCAAACGGTCCGTAGAAGTTCCAGTAAGCACCCGGTACATTTACAGTTTCAGAAACAACTTTGTCAGTCCATTGCCAGCAACCTACAGTCTGACCGATTTCAGTTCCTTCGTATGAAGGTTTCTCGTTGCAAGGAGTTTGAACAAATACAGGATCGTGAGTTTCGATTACTGCAGGAACATATTCCATGCTCTTGATAACTTTCACATCGACTACACTGTTAACTTGTTCGCTGTAAGGTAAACTGCGTGAACTCATTCCTTTGAAACTGATAGTAGCACCGTATCCCGGTTCCAAACCGATTTGTTCGTTAGTCGGCATGTAATCGTTCGGATCGCCCATCGCAGCACTGAATGCAGCTTCTGCATCTGCAGCAGTCATGTATTCAGCAGGAATTTCAATAGTCTGGGTTGTTGTGGTAGTTCCGCTTACAGTTCCCATTCCATCTGGTGTAGTCTTAGTATAAGCCCACTCAAATGTTACAGTACCTCTTGTTCCCCACAATTCATTGATACCAGTTTCAACATGGATAATGTCGAACTCAACATTCCACTTAGCCGGAGAAATCACTTCATTCCATCCCGGAATCAACTGGAAGTGCGGAGTACAAACTTTATTCCAGTACGGTCTGTTAACATCTTGGATTTCTTGATCAGGAGCATATACGCTGTATCCTCTCCAGTCGGTTAACAACTGATTCATTTCGAAGTCTACAACATCACCACCGGTCTTAGCATCGATAACGCTCAATCCAACAGGCATATTCAGTTGTAACGGACGAACGAAAGATACTGTGAAGGTCTTCAGTGGAACAACATCACCACTTTCGAACTGTACGACATATTCAACAACAGCCGATAAACCGTCTTTGCTGTTCAATGCTTTCTTCACGTTATCGTCAGTCTTATCCAAACCGATAATCTGGTCGTCTGCATTTGTGCCTCTGATGATTACACCATCGTTCAATCCAACAGGGCTCGTACTAGCTACACGATAATATTTAGCTACACACTTAGGTGCGTCTTTTACATTGATAGAGGCAAATGCATCGCCCAATCTTGTTTCGAACAAACAGTCGGTAGCCGGAGAATTGATATCGTCAGGACGATTTACATTCGAGCGGAATGCAACAGGATTGTTGTTTGCATCCAAATCCCAATAAATCTTTTGTTCGCTGAATTCGCCGCTTACAGCCGGTAATTTAGCATTGACAATCAATTCGAATGTAACTTTTGCCGGGAATTCGGAAGAAGCCAACTTGTTATTCAAAACAACTGTAGCTTTGTAAACACTACCAGTACCGATTATTCCTAATTCACCGTGGGTAAAGTTCCAAACAACTTTCTTCGTAGCAGTACCTTGACTCGGCACGCCATCGATAACTTGCGGAGCAGACATTGTAAATGGATCGCCGTTCTTTGTAATCTTAGTTTCAGATTCTGCCCATACGTATGTATTCCAGAATTCTTCATGGCTCATAGAAATATCACCTCTTGAGCTTTCAATCTTCCGATATACATTTTCGCGCATCCATTCTTCATCAAGATAAATATCTTCAGCAGGAGTATTTTCGCATTCGTATGTCAAGTTGAATTCTTTCGGTGCTACAATATCATCCGATTTTTCTGCAACCATGTTCACTTTCACATATCCATAACGAAGAACACGTTCGTTTTCATCGACCAATGCAATTTTCAAGATAGGAGTACGTCCGATAGCTTCTTTTTTAACCTTTTCGGGAACTTTGTACAATCCTTTTTCAGCATCTACACATTCGATAACAGTCTGTTGGTTGGTTGTTGTGCCGGCAGATGTCACATTATATGAGGTCTTTGCAACGTAGAAGCGATATGACAATTTGTATCCTTCCGTATCGAAAACGTTGTGTGTATTGTTTTCATCGTTGAACAAACAAGTAGCAACTTTTTCAGCCAAGTTGAATTCTTCATCGTAAACAACATCATAACGAGGTTTTTCAACTTGCGCTGCAGTTACGGTAAGAGCATAATGAGCATTAGCTCCTTCTTTAATAGTTGCAGCATCTGAAATAAACAAGTCTTCTTGTTCGCAAGTAGCATCGTACACTTCAACATACGGAGAAGTAATAACAACGTTGCTACCCTTTTCAGCTTCACTTAAAATAGACTCGTCTAAAGTAGCCTGCAAAGCAACAATGTTGATATCTTTTTCTTCCGGTTGAGTAGTCGGAACGTTGGTACGGCGTAATTTGAAGTCAACAGTTCCGTCTTCTATATTAGCAACAGGACCTTCTTCTACAGTAAACAAATCGGTAGCAGTAGCCCCGGCACGCGAAATCAAGTTAGCTTCACGGTCGATGAACTGATAAGTTGCATTGTCCAAGTTGAATGTTGAAGGATTGAAGTGATAACTTGCTGTTGCCAATGCAGCTGTCGACAACTTCTTTTCATCAGCCAATGATTCTTTAGTTTCTTCCAGTTTTGTCCAGTCGGCATATACCAAAGAGTTAAACACAACAGCTTCTACACCATCTACAAAATTATCGGGAGCAAATGAAATGCTTGACAATTTAAATGTAACGTAAAATGTTGCTGTTTCACCATTAATATCAATAATGTAACCAATTACATCCTCACCATCTTTAAGCTCGGTTATAGAAGCAGGCGCATCCGGTTTCGCAACACCTTCTATTTTTTGGTCTCCATAATAAAGATAACCGTCTTTACCCCAAGAGAGCAATTCAGGATTAAAAGCATCTTGTTTCGTAACGCCTTCTATCTTCTCATCACCATAATACAAATAGCCATCTTCACCCCATTTGAGCAGTTCCGGATTAAACTCTTCGGGAATGTTTGGAAGTTCTGGAAATTCAACTTCCGGAAGAGAAGCACTTGAAACAACTGAGCCATCAGCCAAAAGATGTATCTCATCGCCTACAATTTCCAATGTATACGATGGAACATGAGCCGGCATAGGTAACTGATAGGTTCCGCCTGTTCCTCCTACTACGGTTAAAACACCGGTGTTTTCATCGTACGTAACCGAGGTCACATACTTGCCAGCAGCAGCCTGCAACTCTTGAATGTTGGCAGACAAGCCATCTACTTGCGCTTGTAAACCTTGGATGTCATCATCGTAATCTTTACAAGACGTAAAAGTACCTGTCGAAGCAATTAATACAGCTCCGAACAGCAATGCACTTAAATACTTTTTGTTCATAATAAAAAAATTTTAATTTATAAATTAAAAAACTTAATTTGTTTTCTTTCAAATTCAATTTTCA